>NZ_JBJHAE010000008.1:0-140916 GCF_054050895.1 Blastococcus sp. SYSU DS0669
GCGTCCTCCCCCACGGCAGACCGTGAGGGAGGACGCGCCGGGATCAGGTCACCTGATCATCGCCGAGCTTCAGTGGGAGTGGCCGTGGCCGTGCGAGTGGCCGTGGGTGTGGTGCCCACCGGCGCCGTGGTCGTGGTCCTCCTCCGGCGCCTCCACGATGGCGGAGTCGGTGGTCAGGATCATCGCCGCGATGGAGACGGCGTTGCCCAGGGCCGCCTTGGTGACCTTCACCGGGTCGATGACGCCCTGCCCGGCGAGGTCGCCGTACTCGCCGGTCGCGGCGTTGAAGCCCTGACCGGCGCCGGCCTCGCGCACCTTGGCGACCACGACGCGGCCCTCGAAGCCCGCGTTCTCGGCGATCTGCACCAGCGGGGCGTCCAGCGCCGCGCGCACCGCGCGGGCACCGGTCAGCTCGTCACCCTCCAGCGACAGCGCGTCGATCGCGCTCGCGGCGTGCACCAGGGCGGACCCACCGCCGGGGATCACGCCCTCCTCCACGGCCGCGCGGGTAGCGGCGATGGCGTCCTCGATGCGGTGCTTGCGCTCCTTGAGCTCCACCTCGGTGGCCGCGCCGACGCGGATGACACCGATGCCACCGGCGAGCTTCGCGAGCCGCTCCTGCAGCTTCTCGCGGTCCCAGTCGGAGTCGGTGGCGTCGATCTCGCGGCGGATCTGCGCCACGCGGTCGCCGATCGCCTCCGAGGTGCCACCGCCGTCGACGATCGTGGTGGCGTCCTTGGTGACGGTGACCCGGCGGGCGGTGCCGAGCACCTCGAGGCCCACCTGGTCGAGCTTGAGGCCGACGTCCTCGGTCACGACCTGGCCGCCGGTGACGACGGCGAGGTCGGTCATGAACGCCTTGCGCCGGTCGCCGAAGAAGGGCGACTTCACCGCGACGACCTTGATGGTCTTGCGGATGGAGTTCACGACCAGGGTGGACAGCGCCTCGCCCTCGACGTCCTCGGCGACGATCAGCAGCGGGCGACCGCCGGTCGAGAGCACCTTCTCCAGCAGGGGGAGCAGCTCGGCGAGCGCGCTGACCTTGCCGCTGACCAGCAGCACGAGGGCGTCCTCGAGGACGGCCTCCATCGCCTCCTGGTCGGTGACGAAGTACGGCGACAGGTAGCCCTTGTCGAACTGGACGCCCTCGGTGACGTCGAGCTCGGTGGAGAGGGTGTTGCTCTCCTCGACGGTGATGACGCCGTCCTTGCCGACGCGCTCCATCGCCTCGCCGATCAGCTCGCCGACCTCGGCGTCCTGCGCGGAGATGGTGGCGACGCCCGCGATCGCCTCGCGCTTCTCCACCGGGATCGCGACGGCGTCGAGCGCGGCGTGCACGGCGTCGGCGGCGGCGCGCATGCCGCGGCCCAGCGCCATCGGGTTGGCGCCGGCGGCGACGTTGCGCATGCCCTCGTGCACCAGCGCCTGGGCGAGCACCGTGGCGGTGGTGGTGCCGTCACCGGCGACGTCGTTGGTCTTGGTGGCGACGTTCTTCGCCAGCTGGGCGCCGAGGTTCTCGTACGGGTCCTCGAGCTCGATCTCGCGGGCGATGGTGACGCCGTCGTTGGTGATGGTCGGGGCGCCGAACTTCTTGTCGATGAC
Organism: Blastococcus sp. SYSU DS0669; assembly: GCF_054050895.1. Lineage (NCBI taxonomy): Bacteria > Bacillati > Actinomycetota > Actinomycetes > Geodermatophilales > Geodermatophilaceae > Blastococcus > Blastococcus sp. SYSU DS0669. The sequence goes on from NZ_JBJHAE010000008.1 coordinate 1,603, forward strand.
GACGTTGCGGCCACGCGGGCCGATCGTCACCCGGACGGCGTCGGCGAGCTTGTCGACACCGGCCTCCAGGGCTCGGCGGGCGTCCTCGTTGAACTTGATGATCTTGGCCATGGGCCCTTCCGATCAGTCAGTGCAGGGCGAAAGACGACCGCCCCGGGACCCGGTGTTCGGGTCGCCGGGGCGGTCGGAGGTGCGGTGATGGAACGGCCCCGTCGCAGGCGCTGGAACGGCCCCGGTCAGGGGCCCGCCCCGAGCCTGCGAGGGGTGGGGAGGAGCGGGGTCCTCTTACTTCGAGACGACGGCGAGCAGGTCGCGGGCGGAGAGCACGAGGTACTCCTCGCCGGCGTACTTGACCTCGGTGCCGCCGTACTTCGAGTAGATGACCACGTCGCCGACGTTCACGTCGAGCGGGACGCGGTTGCCGTTGTCGTCGATGCGGCCGGGGCCGACGGCGACAACGGTGCCCTCCTGGGGCTTCTCCTTGGCGGTGTCCGGGATGACCAGACCGGAGGCGGTGGTGGTCTCGGCCTCGTTGGCCTGGACCACGACGCGGTCTTCCAGCGGCTTGATGCTGACCTTGGTAGCGGTCGTCACGTCGGTGACGCCCCCTTCGGTGTCGGACGGCAGGGATGTTCGATGCTGTGGCACGAGATCAGGCACCCGCCGTCGCGGGGGTCGGGCGCCAGCCCGTGTCGTTTGGCACTCTACCCAGGAGAGTGCCAGCCGCTCAACCCGGTCGCCAGGGTGGGTGACGTCGGCGTCGACCGGCCCGTACGCCACGCTGTGCCGGTGGACGGGTCATCCGAGGAGCAGACCGCCGAGACGGTCCGCCAACTGCGCGCGCTGACGACCCCGGAGGGCGCGGCGGCGCTGTCGCGCGCGGCGGCCCTGCTGGCCGAGGGGGCCGACGCGGTCACGGCGTTGACGCGGCTGCGGGCCGAGGTGGGCGCCGACCTCGCCGGGCCGGCGTGGGGCATCGCCCGCCAGCGGCAGAAGGCCCGGTCGACGTTCGGGGCGGACGCGGACCGGATGCTCTTCACCGGCGACACCCTCGAGCAGGCCGGCCGCCCCCGGCTCGCCGCCCGCCGCGCCGCCCGGCTGCTGGCCGGCGGCGCGGACTCCGTCGCCGACCTCGGGTGCGCCGCGGGCACCGACACGATCGCGCTCGCCCGCGCGGGCGCCCGGGTGCTCGCCGTCGACCTCGATCCGGTGGCCCGGGAGCTCACCGCCCTGAACGCCGAGGCGCTCGGCGTCGACGACGACGTCTGGGTCGTGGCCGGGGACGCGGTGGAGCTCGTGGCATCCGCCCGCGGCGGCGAGGTGGCCGGGTGCGGCGCCGCCGTCCTGGACCCCGCCCGGCGGGCCGGTGGGCGGCGGCTGCTGGACCCCGACCGCTGGTCGCCGCCGTGGTCGACCGTCGAGGCGCTGCTCGGGAAGGTGCCCACGTCCGTGGTCAAGGTGGCGCCCGGCCTGGACCACGACCGGGTGCCCGGCGGGGTCGAGGCGGAGTGGGTGTCGGTCGGCGGGTCGATCGTCGAGGCGCTGCTCTGGGGGCCCGCGGTCGGCACCACGTGGCGGCGGGCGAGCGTCGTCCACGACGGCGCCGTCCACGAGCTCACCGCCGACGCCGACCCCGGCCCGGCGCCCGCCGGGCCGGTGCGCGGGTGGCTCCACGAGCCCGACCCCGCGGTCATCCGCTCCGGCCTGGTCTCCCTCGTCGGCGCCGACCTGGGCGCGACGCTGGTCGACCCGACCATCGCCTACCTGACCTCCGACGCCCCGGCCGGGAGCCCGTGGGTGACCTCCTACCGGGTCGACGAGGTGCTGCCTTTCAACCTCAAGAAGCTCAAGGCGCTGCTGCGCGAGCGGGCGGTCGGCCGCGTCGTGGTGAAGAAGCGCGGCTCGGCGATCGAGCCGGAGACCCTGGCCCGGCAGCTCCGCGGGAACGGCGACGGGACGGCGACCGTCGTCGTCACCCGGGTCGCCGGGAACCCGACCGCCCTGGTCTGCGACGTCACCGGCTGACGCGGGCCGCAGGTTCCTGCGCATGCACACCCGGGCCCACCGGTCCAGGCCGTGCGCCGCCTCCCGCTCGCGGATCGCCCCCAGCCCCGGCGTCCACTCGCGCTCGTCCAGGACCCGGAAGCCGCAGCGGCGGTAGTGGGGCGCGTTCCACGGCACGTCCTCGAAGGTGGTCAGGGTGAGGGCGGGGAGTCCCGTGGCGACGGCCTGTGCGGCGGCGTGCTCGATGTCCCGAACGGCCCCCCACTCGCCCGGGGCGACGGGCCGGATTTGCGCGAGCCGGTGCATGCCGGGGCTCAGCGGCTGACGACGTCGATCGGCAGGGAGCTGTCCGCGCCGAGGTCCGGGGCGGACGGCGCGACCCCGGCGGCGACCAGCCGCGAGCCGAGCGCCGCCACCATCGCGCCGTTGTCGGTGCACAGCTTCGGTCTGGGAACCCGCAGCACGATGCCGGCCTTCGCGCAGCGCTCCTCGGCCAGCGCGCGCAGCCGCGAGTTGGCCGCGACTCCCCCGCCGAGGACCAGGTGGTCGACGCCGTGGTCGCGGCAGGCGCGCACCGCCTTGGCGGTGAGGACGTCGGCGACCGCCTCCTGGAACGAGGCCGCGACGTCGGCCACCGGCACCGGCTCCCCGGCGCGCTCCCGGGCCTCGATCCACCGGGCGACGGCGGTCTTCAGGCCGGAGAAGGAGAAGTCGTAAGCGGGGTCGCGCGGGCCGGTCAGCCCTCGTGGAAAGGCGATGGCGTGCGGGTCGCCGTCGCGCGCGGCCCGGTCGATCGGCGGCCCGCCCGGGAAGGGCAGGCCCAGCACGCGCGCGACCTTGTCGAACGCCTCGCCCGCCGCGTCGTCGATGGTGCGGCCCAGCGACTGCACCTCCTGCGCGAGGTCGGGCACCAGCAGCAGCGAGCTGTGCCCGCCCGAGACGAGCATCGCGATCGACGGCTCGGCCAGCGGCCCGTGCTGCAGCTCGTCGACGGCGACGTGCGCGGCGAGGTGGTTGACGCCGTACAGCGGCTTGCCCAGCGCCAGCGCGTACGCCTTCGCGGCCGCAACCCCGACCAGGAGCGCACCGGTCAGGCCCGGCCCGCTCGTCACCGCCACCGCGTCGACGTCGGCGGCGCTGACACCGGCCTCGGCCAGCGCCCGGTGCACGGTCGGCACCATCGCCTCCAGGTGCGCGCGCGAGGCGATCTCGGGGACGACGCCGCCGAACCGCTCGTGCTCCGCCACCGAGGTGGCCAGCGCGTCGGCGAGCAGGGTGTGCCCGCGGACGATGCCGACGCCGGTCTCGTCGCAGGAGGTCTCGAACCCGATGACCAGCGGCTCGCTCACGGCGTCCCCCCGTCACATGTCGCTCCCGCGGGGAGCTCCGCTCCTCGCTCGTTCCTCGCTGCGATGCTCACGCCCCTGCCCGCTCCCGCTTCATGACCACGGCGTCGGTGCCGCTCGGTTGGTAGTAGCCGCGCCGTCGGCCGATCTCGGCGAACCCGCGCCGGCGGTAGAGCCCCTGCGCCGTCTCGTTGTCCGCGCGCACCTCCAGCAGCACCACCGGGGCGCCGCGCCGGTCCGCCTCGGTGAGCAGCGCGTCGAGCAGCCGGGCGCCGATCCCCTCGCCCTGCCGCGCGCCGGTGACGCCGATCGTCGCGACGTGCGCCTCGTCGTCGTAGGCGATGAGCCCGGCGTACCCGACGACGGCGCCGCCGTCCTCGGCGACCAGGTAGTGGCGGGTGTCGGGGCGGGCCAGCTCGTCGCGGTACATCGCCACCGTCCAGGTGTCGGGCGCGAAGAGCTCCTCCTCCAGCCCCATCACCGCGGGGAGGTCCGCGAGGGTCATCGGCCGCAGCCGGGTCACCGGGTCACGGCCTTGATCGAGGTCGGCGGCACCGCGTCGGGCCGGCGCAGGTAGAGCGGCACCAGCGGCCCGGCCGAGCCCGGATCGGCGAGCTGCGAGGCGGCCGCGCGGAGCAGCCCGGCGGTGGTCACCTCCGCCGGGGTCACCGGGCCACCGAGCCGCTCGGCGAACGCCGGGTCGCCGACGAACGGCCCACCCCGCCCGAACTCCTCGGGGCGCACGACTCCCGGGCCCTCGACCCGAGTGCCCTCGTCGTCGTAGGTGGCCCAGTAGACCTCCTTGCGGCGCGCGTCGGTCACCACCGTGCGCGCACCGGCGCCGATCGCGTCGAGGGAGCAGACGCCGACGACCGCCAGCCCGCGGGCGTCTCCGATCGCGGCAGCGGTGACGACGCCGACGCGCAGCCCGGTGAACGGCCCGGGCCCCAGGCCGGTGACGACGGCCTCGACCTCGGCGAGCCCGAGCCCGGCCTCCGCCAGCGCGCCCTGGATCGCCGGCGTCAGCAGCTCGGCGTGCTTCGTGCCCGACGGGACGGCCCGTTCGGCCAGCACCTCCGCGCCGCCGTCGAGGGTCCACCGGGCAAGGCCCGCGACGAGCGTCGGGGTGGCGGTGTCGAGCGCGAGGACCAGCACGACCGCTCAGCGTAGGCGAGTGCCGGCGGCCACCTCGTAGACGATCTCCAGGCCGTCCTCCTCGTCGACCTGCTCCCCCACGACGACGAACCCCTCGGCGAGCACGAGGTCGCGGGAGGCGGTGTTCGCCGGCGCGACCGACGCGCGCACCGCGGTGACGGCGGGCTCCTCGGCCGCCCACGCCAGGAGCGCGCGCAGCGCCGCCCGGGCGTACCCCTGCCGCCGGTGCAGGGGGTCGGTGGAGTAGCCGACCTCGACCATGCCGGCGGCGTCCGGTGGCCCGTGGAAGCCGGCCCGGCCCACCGCCAGGCCACGCTCGGGGTCGTGGACCACACGGGTGATCCAGCGGGCGCTGCCCGGATCGGCGACCACCTGCTCGGCCCGGACGGCCCACACCCAGCGGCACTCGGCACCGGCGAGGTACGGGCTCAGGGGCACCGGCGCCGCCGCCTCGGCCGCGGCGAGGTCGCCGTCTGCGAGCGCGCGCAGCGCCGCCGGACCCAGCGGGACGAGCCGCACGACGGGCAGGTCCGGGCTCACAGTTCTTTCCGGAGGTGCACGTCGGCGGCGCCGGGCGTGGGCACGCCCTCCCAGCGGAAGATCTCCCGGTAGCCGTGCCGCTCGTAGAAGCCCGGCGCCTGGAAGCTGAACGAGGTGACGAACACGTGGGTGCACCCCCGCGCCCGCGCCTCCTCCTCGAAGCCCGCCAGCAGGCGGGAACCCAGGCCCTCGCCGCGCGAACCCGCGCGCACCCGGGTCATGCCGATGCCCGCGGCCACGCCCCACGTCCAGCCGCTCAGCCCGGCCACGAGCTCACCCGAGGCGTCGAGGACCTGGACGGTCAGCTCCCGCGCCGGCGCCACCCCCTCGGTGGCGGCGGCGTTGTGCGCGTCGAGCTCGGCCGACAACCGCTGGTCCAGCTCGGGGCGCCCGCCGGCCACGACCGTGCGGTACGGCGCCGGCGACGTGCCGGGAGGGGTCACGACGCCTCAGCTCCCGTCGAGCCGGGCGGTCCACCCCGGGCCGTGCGGCACCAGCACGGCGGTGCGGACGTCGTCGTCGCGCCGGTCCAGCCGCACCTCCAGGTGCTCGTCGGCCAGCTGCTCGACCAGCCCCTGCCCCCACTCGACGACCGTCACCGACTCGTCGGTGGAGGCGTCGAGGTCGAGGTCGTCGACGTCGCCGTGGCCCCCGAGCCGGTAGGCGTCCACGTGCACCAGCGGGATGCGACCACCCCGGTGCACCCGCGCGATGACGAACGTCGGCGAGGTGACCGGCTCCCGGACGCCGAGGCCCGCGCCGATGCCCTGGGTGAGCGCGGTCTTGCCCGCGCCCAGCGGGCCGACCAGCACCACCAGGTCGCCGGGCCGGGCGAGCGCGGCCAGCGCCTCGCCCAGGGCGCGGGTGTCGGCGGGGTCGGGCAGCACGTGCTCGCGCTTCACGCGGCCTCCAGCGACCCGGCGACGGCGGTCAGGTCGGCCAGCAGCCCGGCGCGGGGTGCGCCGTTCGGGCCGAACCGGATGGCGGCCGACGGGTGGTAGGTGGCCCACACGGCGCGGCCGTCGACCTCGTGCGGGCGGCCGCGGACGGCGGCGAGGACGGTGCGCGGGCCGAGGAAGAACTTGGCCGAGGAGAGGCCGAGAGCGACGACGACGGGGCTGCCCAGGAGCTCCAGCTGACGGCGCAGCCAGCCGCTGCAGCGCGCCACCTCCGGCGCCTTCGGGGTGCGGTTGGCGGGCGGCCGGCACTTGACCACGTTGAGCACCGCGGCCTGCCCGCGGTCCAGACCGGCCTCCGCCAGCAGCTGGTCCAGCAGCGCCCCCGACCTGCCGACGAAGGGCCGGCCGGTGTCGTCCTCGGTCGCCCCGGGCGCCTCCCCCACGAGCACGAACCGCGGCCGGCCGGTGAGCGGCACGTCGCCGACGACGACGTGCCGGCGCGCGGTGGCCAGCTCGGGGCAGGCGACGCAGGCACGGGCGGTCTCCGCGAGGGTCGCCCAGTCCGGAGCGGCCGCCGCGGCGCGGGCCACCTCGTCGGCGGCGGCGTCGAGCCGGGGCGGGCGGGGAGCGGCCACCCCCGCACCCTAACCGCGGCGGCCCACCGGCTCCGGGGGCCGGGTCAGCTCGTCGCGCCGACGCCGATCGACGCGGCGACGCGGCGGATCAGGCCGGTGAGCGCGCGGCTGACCTCGTCGGGCGACTCGAGGGGGACCATGTGCCCGGCGCCGGGCACGACGACGTACTCGACGGCGTTCTCGCCGGTCTGCGCCAGCCGTTCGACGATGAGCTCGCTGTGCTCCGCGGGGATCATCCTGTCCCGGTCGCCGGTGAGCACCAAGGTGGGCACCCGGCACAGCGGCTCGAGCCGGCCGGTCTCGTCCAGGCCCGCCAGCGCGGGGTAGAACTCCGCGATGACGTCGACCGGCGTGCCGGCGATCATCGCGTCGACGTAGCGCACCAACGTCGGGTCGACGTCCGACGAGCCGAACGAGAGCGCCTTCGTCGCCGCCGACACCAGGTCCGCGGCGACCCGGCGGGTGCGCTCGGCGAACGACGGCCGGTGCCGCATCGTCCACGCGGCGACCGGCAGCACCGCGGCGCGTACCCGGGTGAGCATCTCGGGCAGCCCGAAGCTCAGCTCGGCGAGGTTGCCGCTGGAGGTGGAGAGCAGGGCGGCCCCCCGCACCCGGGTGCCGAACAGCTCGGGCCGCAGCGCGGCCAGCCCCATGACCGTCATGCCGCCCATGGAGTGCCCGACCAGGACCACCGGCCCGCGGGGGGCCCGGGCGTCCAGCACCGCGAGCAGGTCGCGGGCCAGCTGGTCGATGGTGGAGTGCTCCGGCATGCCGCGGCCCGACGAGCCGTGGCCACGCTGGTCGTAGAAGACCAGGCGGGCCTGCGGCCGGTGCCCGTTCCCGGTGGCGAGCTGCGCGCCCAGGACGCGGCGCTGGAACGCCCACGACGCCATCGAGAGGGTGTAGCCGTGCACGAAGACCACGGTCAGGGGTGCGTCCCGCGGACCGATCTCCTCGACGGAGAGGAGCACGCCGTCGTCGGCCTGCACCAGTGCGGTGCGGTCGGCCGGCCGGGCCTCGGTGCCCAGCGGGTCGGCCTGGCGCAGCCGGCTCTCGGCCAGCGCCGTCGCCACGTCGCCCACCGGCCCCAGCTCGGCGGCGCGCACCCGGCGGGCGGCCACCCGGCTGAGCGCGACGCCGGCGGCGGTGCCGGCGGCGGCCAGCCCGACGACGGCACCGACCACACCGGCGGCGCGGGCCGTGGGGTGCTCGCGCGGACGGCGGGGCGGCTGCGGGCGCGTGCGGGGCATCAGACCGCCCCCGCCGACCCGACGTACCGGCGGGCGAAGCGACCGCCGATGCGGGTGACCAGCTCGTAGTGGATCGTGCCGACGGCGTCGGCCCACTGCTGCGCGGTCGGCTCGCCCCCGTCGCCGGGGCCCCAGAGGACCACCTCGTCGCCGGCGGCGATCGGGTCGTCGCCGACGTCCAGGACGAACTGGTCCATGCACACCCGGCCGGCGATCGTCCGCTGCTTCCCGGCCGCCAGCACGGGTGCGCAGTTGCCCCCGGCACGCGGCACCCCGTCGGCGTAGCCGGCGGGCACCAGGGCAAGCGTGGTCTCGCCGGCGGTCGCGTAGGTGTGCCCGTAGGAGACCCCCTCGCCGGCGGGGACGCGCTTGGTCAGCGCGACCCGGGCGCGGACGGTCATCGCCGGCCGCAGCCCGTGGTCGGCGGCGTCCCCGCCGAGGGGGTCCAGCCCGTAGACGGCGACGCCCGGGCGCACCATGTCGTACCAGGTGCCGGGCAGCGCGACCGTCGCCGCCGAGTTGGCCAGGTGCCGGCGGGCGTCGGTGAGCCCCGCCGCCCGGGCGACCGCGACCGCCTCCTCGAACACCCGCACCTGCGCACCGATGGTGGGGTGGGTCGGGGCGTCGGCGTAGGCGAGGTGGCTCCACAGCCCGGTGACGACGACGTCGCCGTCGGCCTGCGCCCGGGCCGCTGCCGCGACGAGGCCCGGCCACTCGGCGACGGGGGCGCCCTCCCGGGAGAGCCCGGTGTCGACGAACAGGTGCAGCCGGGCGGTGCGGCCGGTCGCCCGCGCCGCGGCCACCACCTCGGCCAGGCCCCACGCGGCGTTGACCGACACCTCGACGTCGGCGGTCAGCGCCGCCGCGACGTCGGCGCCCGGGCCGTTCAGCCAGGCCAGCACGGGCGCGGTGACGCCGGCGGCCCGCAGGGCCAGCGCCTCGCTCACCACGGCCACGCCGAGCTGGTCGGCCCCGCCGGCCAGCGCGGCCCGCGCCGCGGGCACCAGCCCGTGCCCGTACCCGTCGGCCTTGACGACCGCCATCAGCGGCCGGCCCACCCGCTCCCGCAGCACCGCGGTGTTCGCCGCGATCGCGTCGAGGTCGACGACCACCTCGGCCCCGGTCCCGTTCGTCACGCCCCCGAGTCTGGCAGGCCGTCCGGCGGCGTACCGCGCACCCGTGCGACCGCCTCCGGCAGGTGTCGGACGACGTCCCCGGCGACGAACGGTCCGCGCGCCGCGGCGACCTGCCCCGCCCGCCCGTGCAGGTGCGCGGCCACCGCCGCCGCCTCCACGGCGGGCAGGTCGGCGGCGAGCAGCGCCCCGCCGATCCCGGAGAGGACGTCGCCGGTGCCGGCGGTGGCCAGCCAGGGGGTGCCGGTGCCGTTGACGTAGGCGGTGCCGTCCGGATCGGCGACCACGGTGGCGTCGCCCTTCAGGAGGACGACGGCCCCCAGGTCGGCGGCCAGCCGGCGGGTGGCCCCGATCCGGTCGTCCCCCGGCTCGGTGCCGAAGCGGGCGAACTCGCGGTCGTGGGGGGTGAGCACGGTGGGCGCGGACCGGCCGCGCACCAGCTCCGGCTCGCGGGCCAGCAGGGTCAGCCCGTCGGCGTCGACCAGCACCGGCAGGTCCGTGGCGAGCACCTCGGCCAGCACGCTGCGGGCGTCGTCGCCGGTGCCCATCCCCGGTCCGACCACCCACGCCTGCACGCGGCCGGCGTCCCCCGGCCGGCCGTCGGTGACGATCACCTCCGGCCACGCCGCGCGGACGCCGTCGGCCGCCGTCCCTGCGTAGCGCACCAGCCCGGGCCGGGTGCGCACCGCCGCCCCGGTGCAGAGCACGCCGGCCCCCGGGTAGGTGGCCGAGCCGGCGACGACGCCGACGACCCCCTGCGAGTACTTGTCGTCGTCGGGGTCCGGGAGCGGCAGGCGGGCGGCGACGTCGGCGTCGGTCAGCTGCCGGGCCGCCGGCGCCGGCAGGTGCGGGCCCAGCCCGATGTCGACCAGGTGGACCCGGCCGGCGTAGCCCCGCCCGGCGCCGGCCACCAGGCCCGGCTTGACGGCCCCGAAGGTGACCGTGTGCGTCGCCGGGAACGCCGCACCGGCGACCGCGCCCGAGTCGGCGTCCACCCCGCTGGGCAGGTCGACGGCGACCATCAGCGCCGGACCCCGCGCCGCTCGCTCGACCAGCCCGGCGGCCGGCTCGCGCAGCCCGCCGGAGCCGCCGAGGCCGACGATCCCGTCGAGCACGAGGTCGGACCGGTCGAGCAGCGGGCCGGCCGCATCGGGCGCGACCGTGCGCCCACCGGCCCGCGTGAAGGCGGCGAGCCCCGCCGGGTGCGCGCGGTCCGGGGCGAGCAGGACCGCGGTGGCACGCACCCCCCGGGCGGCGAGCCGGGCGCCGGCGAAAAGGGCGTCGCCCCCGTTGTCGCCCGTACCCACGAGGAGGGTCACGCGGGCGCCGTAGGGGCGACCCAGCAACCGCAGGGAGACGGTCGCCAGCCCCGCGGCGGCGCGCTGCATCAGCGCGCCGTCGGGCAGCTCGACCAGGAGCGGCGCCTCGGCCGCCCGGACGTCGGCGGCGGTGTGCAGGTCGATCACGATGCTCTGCCCGTGCATGACCTCGCGAGCTCGGTCATGTCGCCTCCCGGGTCAGCCCCTCGGCGACGACCACCGCCGAGGCGATGCCGCCGTCGTGGCTCAGCGAGACGTGCCAGGAGGTGACCCCCAGCTGGGCGGCCCGCCCGGCCACCGACCCGCGGACGGCCAGGTGGGGCCTCCCGTGCGCTCCGACCGTCACCTCGGCGTCGTGCCACAGCAGGTCACCGGGTGCGCCGAGCGCCTTGGCCAGCGCCTCCTTGGCGGCGAACCGGGCGGCCAGCGACTCCCCGGTGCGCGGGGTGCCCGACGGCGTGCGCTGCTCCTCGGCCGTGAAGAGCCGGTCGCGCAGCCCCGGCGTCCGGGTGAGCGACCGCGCGAAGCGGTCCACCGGCACGACGTCGATCCCCACCCCGATGATCACCGGGCCAGTCTGCCGCGCCGTCGTCCCGGGCGCCCGCCGTCCTCCCTCACCGCAGCGCGTCCTCCCTCACCGCCTGCCGTGCGGGGGGACGCGCCATGATCAGGGCACCTGATCCCGGCGCGGGACGGGCTACTCGACGGTGACGGACTTGGCCAGGTTGCGCGGCTGGTCGACGTCGTACCCGCGGGTGTCGGCGATCTCGCAGGCGAGGACCTGCAGGGGCACCGTCGTCACGACCGGGGCCATGAGCGTCGGCGTGCGCGGCACCCGGATGAGCTCGTCGGCGAAGGGCACGACGTCCTCGTCGCCCTCCTCGGCGATCACGATCGTGCGCGCCCCGCGGGCCCGGACCTCCTGGATGTTGGAGACGACCTTGCCGTGCACCGAGTTGCGGCTGCGCGGCGAGGGCACGATGACGACGACCGGGGTGCCCTGGTCGACGACGGCGATCGGCCCGTGCTTGAGCTCGCCGGCCGCGAAGCCCTCGGCGTGGATGTAGGCGAGCTCCTTGAGCTTCAGCGCGCCCTCGAGCGCCACCGGGAAGCCGACGTGGCGGCCCAGGAAGAGGATGGTGCCCGCGTCGGCCAGCGAGCGGCCCAGCGCCCGCACCGGCTCCATCTGCTCGAGCACCTGCTCGACGGCGCCGGGCAGCTGCCGCAGGTCGTCGACGATCGCGGCGATCTCGTCCTCGTACTTCACGCCGCGCACCTGGGCGAGGAAGAGCCCGACCAGGTAGCAGGCGACGACCTGGGCGAGGAACGCCTTGGTCGAGGCGACGGCGGTCTCTGGGCCGGCGTGGGTGTAGAGGACGGCGTCTGACTCCCGCGGGATGGTCGAGCCGTTGGCGTTGCAGATCGCCAGCACGCGGGCCTTCTGGTCCTTCGCGTGGCGGAGCGCCATCAGGGTGTCCATCGTCTCGCCCGACTGGCTGATGACGACCACCAGCGTGGAGCGGTCCAGCACGGGGTCGCGGTAGCGGAACTCGCTGGCGACCTCGACCTCGACGGGGATCCGGGTCCAGTGCTCGATGGCGTACTTGGCGATCAGGCCCGCGTGGTAGCTGGTGCCGCAGGAGACGACGAAGATCTTGTCGATGTCGCGGAGCTCCTGGTCCGACAGGCGGACCTCGTCGAGCACGAGCTCGCCGTCCTCGCCCAGCCGGCCCAGCAGGGTGTCGGCGATCGCCTGGGGCTGCTCGGCGATCTCCTTGAGCATGAACCAGTCGTAGCCGCCCTTCTCGGCGGCGGCGGCGTCCCAGTCGACGGTGTAGGCGGTGGGCTCGGCCGGGGTGCCGTCGAAGCCGGTGACCGTGAGCCCACGGGTGCGGTCGATCTCGACCACCTGGTCCTGCCCGAGCTCGCGGGCCTCCTTGGTGTGCCCGATGAACGCGGCGACGTCGGAGCCCAGGAAGTACTCGGGGGTGCCGTCGGCCGTCTCCCCGATGCCGACCACCAGCGGGCTGCTGCGCCGGGCGGCGACCAGGGTGTCGGGCTCCGCGACGTGCGTGGCGACGAGGGTGAACGCGCCCTCGAGGCGCTGGCAGACCCCGCGCATCGCCTCGGCGAGCCGGCCGGGCCCCTCGGGGGTGGTCGCGTAGACCGCGGCCAGCAGGTGGGCCACCACCTCCGTGTCGGTCTCCGAGGCGAACTCCACGCCGGAGCCCTCGCACTCGGCCCGCAGCGAGGCGAAGTTCTCGATGATGCCGTTGTGGATGACGGCGACGGAGCCGTCCGTGGACACGTGCGGGTGGGCGTTCCGGTCGGTGGGGCCGCCGTGGGTCGCCCAGCGGGTGTGCCCGATGCCGATCGTCGCGGCCGGGAGCGGCTGGTCGGCCAGCACCTTCTCCAGGTTGGCGAGCTTGCCCGCCTTCTTCGCCGAGCTCAGCGAGCCGTCGGCGACGACGGCGATGCCCGCGGAGTCGTAGCCGCGGTACTCGAGCCGGCGCAGACCCTCGAGGACGACGCCCGGAGCGTCCTGGGGGCCGACGTATCCCACGATGCCGCACATTGGACCGAGAGTACCGGGGCCGGGCGCCCGCCCGTCCCCACGCGCGGGTCGCGGCGGCCCCGACGGGTGAGACGCCGGGCCGGGTTCAGCCGACCGCGGCGACGACCCCGGCGAGGCGCTGGGCGACCGCGTCGGCCTGCTCCTGCGTGGGCGCCTCGACCATGACGCGGACCAGCTGCTCGGTGCCCGACGGCCGCAGCAGGACCCGGCCGCTGTCGCCGAGCTCGGCCTCGACCGCGTTGACGGCGGCGGCGACCTCGTCGCTGGCGGCGACGGCGAGGCGGTCGGAGACCGGGACGTTGACCAGGACCTGCGGCAGCCGCTGCACCACGGAGGCGAGCTCCGCGAGCGAGGCCTGGGTGCCGGCCATGCGGGCGAGCAGCGCCAGGCCGGTGAGCAGCCCGTCGCCGGTGGTGGCGTGCTCGAGGAAGACCAGGTGCCCGCTCTGCTCGCCGCCGAGGCTGAGGTCCTGCGCCCGCAGCGCCTCCAGCACGTAGCGGTCGCCGACGGCCGTCGTGCTGACGGAGATGCCGGCGTCGCGCATCGTGTGGTGGAAGCCGAGGTTGCTCATGACCGTCGCGACGACGGTGTCGGCCTTCAGCGCACCACGTTCGTGCAGGTCCAGCGCGCAGATCGCGAGGATCGCGTCGCCGTCGACGACCTCGCCGTCGGCCGTGACCGCGAGGCAGCGGTCGGCGTCCCCGTCGTGGGCCAGGCCGATGTCGGCGCCGCGCGCCCGGACGGCCTCGGCCAGCGGCCCGAGGTGCGTGGACCCGACGCCGTCGTTGATGTTCCAGCCGTCGGGCTCGCAGCCGATGGCGTGCACCGTCGCCCCGGCCCGCCGGTACACCTCGGGTGCGGCGGCCGCGGCCGCGCCGTGCGCGGCGTCCACGACGACGGAGACCCCGGTGAGGGGCCGGCTGACGGTCGAGAGCAGGTGCTCGACGTAGGCGTCCGAGCCGTCGGTGAGCGCGCGGACGCGGCCGATGGAGCTGCCGGTGGGGCGGTGCCCGTCCGAGGAACCGGAGGTGACGGTCCGCTCGATGGCGGCCTCGACGGCGTCGGGCAGCTTGTGGCCGCCCCGGCTGAAGAGCTTGATGCCGTTGTCGGGCATCGGGTTGTGGCTGGCCGAGATCATGACGCCGAGATCGGCGCCGCTGCGGCCGGTGAGGTAGGCGAGAGCCGGGGTCGGCACGACCCCGGCGAGGAGCACCTCGGCTCCGGCGCTCGTGAGGCCCGCGACGACCGCGGCCTCGAGCATCTCCCCGCTGGCGCGGGGGTCGCGGCCGACGACCGCGACGGGACGCGAGGTCCCGTCGCGGTCGGCGAGCACGCCTGCGGCGGCACGTGCCACCGAGAGGGCCAACTCCGGCGTGAGGTCGGAGTTGGCCCGACCCCGGACGCCGTCGGTCCCGAAGAGTCTCCCCCCCATGGACGACGCCGGGCCGGTCAGCGCTTGGAGTACTGAGGCGCCTTGCGGGCCTTCTTGAGGCCGTACTTCTTGCGCTCCTTGACCCGCGGGTCACGGGTCAGGAAGCCGGCCTTCTTGAGAGCCGGGCGGTCCTCGGCCTCGACCTCGATGAGGGCGCGGGCGATGGCCAGGCGCAGCGCGCCGGCCTGCCCGGTGACGCCGCCACCCTTGAGGATGCCGACGACGTCGTACTGCTCGGCCTTCTCGAGGGTCACGAACGGCTCGCGGATGAGCTGCTGGTGCACCTTGTTCGGGAAGTACTCCTCGAGGGTGCGGCCGTTGAGCTTGAACTGGCCGGTGCCGGGGAGCAGCCGCACGCGGACGACGGCCTCCTTGCGTCGGCCGACGGTCTGCACCGGACGCCCGTCGGCGTCGGTCACGGTCAGTGCGCTGGTCACTGGGCCACCTGCTTGATCTCGTAGGTCTGGGGCTGCTGCGCAGCGTGCGGGTGCTCGGGGCCTGCGTAGACCTTGAGCTTCTTCAGCATCTGCCGACCGAGCGTGTTGTGCGGGAGCATGCCCTTGATGGCGCGCTCGATGACGCGGTCGGGGTGCGTGCGCAGCTGGTCGCCCACGTTGATGGTCTTGAGGCCACCCGGGTGACCGGAGTGCCGGTAGGCCACCTTGTCGTCCCGCTTCGACCCGGTCAGGGCGACCTTGCCGGCGTTGACGATGACGACGAAGTCGCCGACGTCCACGTGCGGGGCGTACTGGGGCTTGTGCTTGCCGCGCAGGAGCTGCGCGGTCTGGCTGGCCAGTCGACCGAGCACCACATCGGTGGCGTCGATGACGTGCCAGGCCCGGGCGACCTCGCCGGGCTTGGGGGTGTACGTGCGCACGGCGCGCGTCCTCCGTCGTCGTCGGGATGGCTGGTGGGATCGCCTCGCCGAGCACGGGAGACGGATCTGCACGCGCGGCACCAGCCGGCACGCGCGCCAACCGAGCACGATACCAGCTGGAGAACTCGACCCTCATCGCCCCTGGCGAGCGACGACCTCGGCCCTGCTGCAGGGGCCCGCCGCGAGTTTACGAGCGGTGGGGGGCAGCAGGGTCCTTGATTTCGCGCAGGCGCCCGCTGTCGACGTCGTAGACCGTCCCCCGCACCTCGTGGGAGACGAGGTAGGGGCAGTCGCGGAGCAGCCGCATCGACTCCCGCACGTCGGCGTCGACGTCGGTGAAGGTGCGCGCCGACCACGGCGGCCGGCGACCGGTGGCCCGCTCCACCAGGTCGGCGAAGTCGACGTCGTTGCTCTTCTGCAGCCCGCAGTCGGTGTGGTGGACCAGCACGATCTCGCGGGTGCCGAGCAGGTGCTGCGAGATCGTCAGCGACCGCACGGTGTCCTCGGTGACGACGCCACCGGCGTTGCGGATGACGTGCGCGTCACCGACCTCCAGGCCCAGGAGCGGGAACAGCGGCATCCGGGAGTCCATGCAGGCCACGACGGCGACCTTGCGCGCCGGGGCCACCGGCTTGCTGCCGGGGAACCGCTCCGCCCACTCCGCGTTCGCCTCGAGCATCCGGTCGATCTCAGCCACGACCGGACGATAACCGGACCGGCCGCCGGCCGCGCTCCCGGGCGACCACCGCGGCCAGCGCCGCCGCGTCCAGCTCCGGCCGTCCCCCGGCGTGCGCCACCGTTCCCGCCGCCGCGGCTGCGCCGAGCCACGCCGCCTCCTCGGGCCCGCCCCCGCCGAGCAGCGCGGTGACGAGCGCCGCGACCCACACGTCCCCGGCCCCGGTCGGGTCGACCGGCGCCGCGCCGAGGTGCGGCACCAGCACCTCGCCGTCGGCCCACCCCGGGTCGACCTCCCCCACGCCCGCCGCCACCCCGGGAGCCGGGCCGGCGCGCCACGCCACCAGGTCGCCCTCCTCGCCGGAGGCCAGGGCCACCAGCCGGGGCCCGGCCGCCAGGAGCCGTGCGGCGGCGTCGCGGGCGTCGTCGGGTCCGGACAGCGGGTGCCCCACCAGGAGCTCGGCCTCGGCGGCGTCGGCCCGGACGACGTCCGCGCGCCCGAGCACCGCTTCCCGGGTGGCCGCGTCCTCCGGGGCGCCGTCGGCCACCACGAGCGCCGTCGCGGGGGCCCGTTCCAGGGCCGCGCGCACGGCCACGCCCGGCTGCTGGAGCTGGAGGCTCAGCACCCGGCAGCCCGCGATCAGCGCGCCCGCGGCGGCCACGTCGGCGGGGGTGAGCAGCACCGCGGGCGGCACGTCCTCCACCAGCCGTCGTCGGCCGCCGTCCTCGACCAGGTCGAGCAGGAGGGCGGTCGTCGCGCCCGGCCGGGTGACGACGCCCGAGACGCCGATGCCGTCGGCGGCGGCCTGCGCCAGCGCGTCCCGCCCCGCGGCGTCGTCCCCGACGACGCCGACCAGTGCGACCGGGACGCCCAGCTGCGCGAGCGCGACCGCCTGGTTGGCGCCCTTCCCGCCGAGCAGCTCCCGGCGGCCGGTGGCGGAGGCCGCGCCCCCGGGACCGGGCACCGCCGGGAGCCGGAGCACCAGGTCCCGGCCGACCTGCCCCAGCACCACGACCGCTGCCATGCCTGCACCTCCCCGGCCACCGCCGGTGTCGGGCACGCGGCGATGGGCGAGGATGTGCCCCGTGCGCACGGTCGAGGAACACCAGGCGGTCGTGAACGCCCTGCTGCCCGCCCTGCCCGGGGAGACCGTGCCGCTGGCCGAGGCGCACGGACGGGTGCTGGCGCGCGACGTCGTCGCCGAGGTGCCGTTGCCGGGCTTCGACAACTCGGCGATGGACGGCTACGCCGGTCGCTGGGCCGAGCTCGCCGGCGCCGACGGCGGCCCGGTGCGGCTGCCGGTGGCCGAGGACATCCCCGCCGGCCGCACCGACGTCGTCCCGCTGGCGCCGGGCACCGTCCACCGCATCATGACCGGGGCCCCGCTCCCCCCGGGAGCCGACGTCGTCGTCCCGGTGGAGCTCACCGACGGCGGCACCGACGTCGTCGAGATCCGGGACCGCCCGGCGGTCGGCAGCCATCTGCGGGGAGCCGGCGAGGACATCGCCGCCGGCACGGTGGCGCTCTCCGCCGGCGCCCCGCTCGGCGCCGCCCAGCTCGGTCTGGCCGCGGCGGTCGGCGTCTCGGAGCTGCTCGTCCGGCGCCGTCCGCGGGTGCTGGTCCTCTCCACCGGCAGCGAGCTGGTCGCGCCGGGGCAGCCACTGGCGCGCGGCCAGATCTACGAGTCCAACTCGGCGCTGCTGGCCGCCGCCGTCGAGGAGGCCGGCGGCATCCCGCGGCGGCTGCACTTCGTGCCCGACGACGTCGACCAGTTCCTCGCCACCGTGCGCGCCGAGGTGGCCTCCGCAGACCTGCTGATCACCAGCGGCGGGGTGAGCGCCGGCGCCTACGAGGTGGTCAAGGACGCCTTCCGCACGCTCGGCACGGTCGAGTTCGGCAAGGTCGCGATGCAGCCGGGCGGCCCCCAGGGCGCCGGCACGGTCGACGGCGTCCCCGTGGTCACCCTGCCCGGCAACCCGGTGAGCGCCTTCGTCTCCTTCGAGGTCTTCGTCCGCCCGGCGCTGCGCCGCGCCCTCGGCCACACCGCACCCGACCGCCTGCGGGCGCCCGCCCGGCTCTCCGGCCCGCTGCGCTCGCCCGCGGGGCGCCGCCAGTTCCTGCGGGGCCGCTACGACGGCGGTGAGGTCTCCCAGGTCGGCGGGCCCGGCTCGCACCTGGTCGCCCACCTCGCTCGGGCCAACTGCCTGGTCGTCGTCCCCGAGGACGTCACCGAACTGCCCGCCGGCGCCTCCGTGGACGTCGTGCTGATCGAGGGAGCACTCCAGTGAGCGAGCCGCGTCTCACCCACGTCGACGAGTCCGGCGCCGCCCGGATGGTCGACGTCTCCGCCAAGGCCGTCACCGCCCGCGAGGCCACCGCCGCCGGCCGGGTGCTGGTGGCTCCCGAGGTCGTCGCCCTGCTGCGGGGCGAGGGGGTGCCCAAGGGCGACGCCGTGGCCGTGGCGCGCATCGCCGGCATCGCCGGGGCCAAGCGGACGCCGGATCTCGTGCCGCTGTGCCACCCGATCGCGCTGCACGGGGTCACGGTCGACCTCCAGGTCACCGACGACGCCGTCGAGATCACCGCCACCGCGCGCACCGCCGACCGCACCGGGGTGGAGATGGAGGCGCTCACCGCGGTCGCCGTGGCCGGGCTGACGATGATCGACATGGTGAAGGCGGTCGACCCGCGGGCGGCGATCACCGACGTCCGGCTGCTGCGCAAGTCCGGCGGCAAGAGCGGGGAGTGGACCCGGTGACCGCCGCACTGCCGGCCGGCGCGCGGGCCGTCGTCCTCACCGCCTCGAACCGGGCCGCCGCCGGCGTCTACGAGGACCGCAGCGGCCAGGCGCTCGCCGCGGGGCTGCGGGAGCTCGGCTTCGCCGTCGAGGGGCCCCACGTGCGCCCCGACGACGCCGCGGAGCTGGAGGCCGTGCTCCGCAACGCGGTGGACCTCGGGGTGGACCTGGTGGTGACCACGGGCGGCACCGGCCTCTCCCCCACCGACGTCACCCCTGAGGCGACCCGTGCGGTGCTCGAGCGCGAGGCACCGGGGATCGCCGAGGCGGTGCGGCGGTACGGGGCGGAGCACGGCGTGCCGACGGCGGTCCTCTCCCGCGGCCTGGCGGGCACGGCCGCCCGCACGCTGATCGTCAACCTGCCCGGGTCCACCGGCGGCGTGCAGGACGGACTCGCCGTCCTCGGCCCGCTGCTGCCGCACGTGGTGAGCCAGCTCCGCGGCGGGGACCATGTCTGATGCCGTCCTCCGGACGACACCGCGGCCAACGGCCGTCCCCGGTCTGCGCTGAGCGAGTCCGGACACCACCGGAGGAGCCTCCGGCCCCGTCCGGCGGCGCCGCCCTGGCAGGCGGCTCCGCCAGGTGCCGCGTCAGTTCTCCGGTGCCAGCTGGATGCGCTCCGTGCGGGTGTAGACGTTGCAGCCGTCACCGCGGAGGAAGCCCACCAGGGTGATGCCGACCTCGCGGGCCAGCTCCACGGCCAGGGACGACGGCGCCGACACGGCCGCGAGCACCGGGATCCCCGCCATCGCCGCCTTCTGGGTGAGCTCGAAGCTGGCCCGGCCGCTCACCATCAGCACCTGCCCGGCCAGGGGGAGCCGGCCCTCGCGGACGCCGTCGCCGATCACCTTGTCCACCGCGTTGTGCCGGCCGACGTCCTCGCGCAGGGCCAGCAGCTCCCCGTCCGCGGTGAAGAGGCCTGCGGCGTGCAGCCCACCGGTCTTGTCGAACACCTGCTGCGCGGCGCGGAGCCGGTCGGGCAGCGCCAGCAGCACCTCCAGGGGGAGCTCGACGGCGTCCGCGGCGACGTCGAAGGAGGTCTTGGTGCGGATGGCGTCGATGCTGGCCTTGCCGCAGACGCCGCAGGAGCTCGACGTGTAGAAGTTCCGCTCCAGGCCCGTGTCCGGCAGCGGCACGCCGGGCGCGAGGTCGACGTCGACGACGTTGTAGGTGTTGCGGCCGTCGGCGTCCACGGAGTCGCAGTAGCGCAGGCCGGCGACGTCGTCGGCGCCGCGGATCACGCCCTCGGTCGCGAGGAACCCGTGCACCAGGTCGAAGTCGTCGCCGGGCGTGCGCATGGTGATCGCCAGGGCGGTGCCGCCCAGACGGATCTCCAGCGGCTCCTCCGCGGCGACCGTGTCCGGCCTGGTGGTGTGCTGCGATCCGCGGATGCGCAGCACGGGGGTGCGGCTGGTGACTCGTCCCACGCGGGCGACGGTACCCATGCCGCGCGCCTACGGTGTCGGCGTGGACCCGCTGACCCCCTACTCGGCCGTGGTGCTGGCCGGTGGCCGGGCCGAGCGACTGGGTGGGCAGGTCAAGCCCCAGCTGCGCGTGGGCGACCGGACGATGCTCGGCACCGTCCTGGACGCGGTGGCCGACGCACGACGCCGCGTCGTCGTCGGACCGGCGCAGGACCTCCCCCACGACGTCGTCCTCACCCGCGAGTCGCCGCCGGGCGCCGGGCCGGTCGCCGCCCTGCGCGCCGGGCTGGAGCAGGTGGGGACGGCGGCCGTCGTCGTCCTGGCCGCGGACCTCCCGTTCCTCACTACCGATCTGGTCGCCCAGTTGCGCGCACGACTGCGGCGCGACGGGGTGCTGGTGGTCGACGACACCGGCCGCGACCAGTTCCTCCTGGGCGCCTGGGACACCGCCGCCCTGCGCGCGGCCGTCGCGGACCCGGCCGCACCCCGGGCCCTGCACCGGGTGGTGGCCGGGCTGGCCGTCGACCGCTTCCACCCGCCGGTCGCCCCCGGCCGGCCCGCGCCGTGGCTGGACTGCGACACCCCCGAGGAGCTCGCGCGGGCCCGGGCGGTAGCCGGCGGGCCTGCCGGGTAGGGCCACCGGCATGCGCATCGTCCTCGCCGGGGCCCACGGGCAGGTCGCCCGCCGCCTCGGCCGTCTGCTGTCCGGCCGCGGGGACACCGTCGTCGGCCTCGTCCGCAACCCCGGCCACCGGGCCGACCTGGAGGCCGACGGCACGACGCCGGTGGTGCTCGACCTCGAATCGGCCTCGGTCGAGGAGGTGGCCGAGGTGGTCCGGGGCGCCGACGCCGTCGTCTTCGCCGCGGGCGCCGGCCCGGGCAGCGGGGCGGCCCGCAAGGACAGCGTGGACCGGGGGGCCGCGGTGCTGCTGGCCGACGCCGCCGAGCGCGCGGGCGTGCGCACCTACCTGCTGGTCTCCTCGATGGGCACCGACCTGGTGGCCGGCAGCGGCACGCCGGACGGGCTCGACGAGGTGTTCGCCGCCTACCTGCGGGCCAAGCTCGCCGCCGAGCAGGACCTGCTGGCGCGGCCCGGGCTGGCGGTCACGGTGCTGCGGCCGGGCGGGCTCACCGACGACCCCGGCTCGGGCCGGGTCACCCTCGAACGGCACGTCCAGCGGGGCGACATCCCGCGCGACGACGTCGCCGCCGTGCTGCTGGAGTTCCTGGACCACCCCCGCGACGGCGCGGTCGTCGAGCTCGTCGCCGGTGGGACGCCGATCGAGGACGCGGTCGCCGCGGTGCCCTGACCCGCTGCCCACCCCGGACCGGGCGTCAGCCGCCCCGCCGGGCCCGGGTCACACCGGTGCGGGCGGCGAGCTCGCTGTCGGCCGGGTAGTCGACAGCGAGCAGCGTCAGGCCGTGGGCGGGCGCTACCGGGACCTCGCTGGCGCGTTCGGACAGACGCAGCAGGCCGGCCGGCCAGTCGAGCGGGCGCCGGCCCTCACCGACCGCGACGAGGGCGCCGACGAGGCTGCGCACCATCGAGTGGCAGAACGCGTCGGCCGAGGCGTCGATGCGGACGACCTCGACGCCGGAGCCCTCCGCCACCCGGGAGACGGTCAGCCGCAGCAGGGTGCGGATGGTCGTCGCCCCCTCGCGCCGCCTGCAGTAGGCGGCGAAGTCGTTCTCACCGAGCAGCAACCCCGCGGCGAGGTCCATCGCCGCGTCGTCCAGCCGTCGGGGCCAGGCCACCGTGTCGGCGCGGCGCAGCGGCGGCGGGCCGGCCGGGTCGTCGGTCAACCGGTACGCGTAGTGACGGGCCAGCGCGCCGAACCGCGCGTCGAAGTCCGGGTGCGCCTCGGTGACCGAACGGACGACGACGTCCGGTGGCAGCACGCCGCGGAGCCGCCGGACCAGCTTCGCCGACTGCTCGGTCCACAGCTCCCGCGGCACGTCGCAGTGCACGACCTGACCGGTGGCGTGCACGCCGGCGTCCGTGCGGCCGGCGACCGTCAGGTCCACGTCCCGGCGCAGCACCGTGGCCAGCCCGCGCTCGAGCTCGTCCTGGACGGTCCGCACCGCCGGCTGACGCGCCCACCCGTGGAAGCCGGTCCCGTCGTACTGCACCGCCAGGCGGAGACGGACGAGCCCGCCACCGGAATCGGTGACGGGCTCGTCCTGCGGCTGCTGCGTGGTCAGCGGCCGGTCACTTCGGGTCGGGCGCGGAGTCGCCGCCCTGGTACTGCTGGCCGGCGGTGGCGGCGTCGCCGAGCTCGGCGGCCTCGACCTCGGCCGCGGCGGCGCGGGCCACCTCGGGCGAGAGGACCGGGTCGTCGACGACCACGGCGTTCTCCCGCTGCGGCTCCGGCGTCACGGCGCCGTCGTCCTGGCGCTCGCCGTCGGGGTTGTAGAGGTCGGTGACGACCTCCTGCGCCTCGTCGGTGACGCTGCCGTCGGTTACGGCAGGCGAGGTGTCGCCGCCGGGACCGGTGGTCTCACCCTCGAACGTGGCGCCCTGGTCGCCGCCACCGGCGGAGACGCCGGCCGCGCCCGCACCGGCGACGTTCTCGGGGTTGCTCATCGCGCGTCCGTGCCCTCGTCCTCGGCGGCCGGCGCCTCGGCGACGGTCTCCTCCGGGGTGTCCGCGCTGTCGGCCGAGTCGACGCTGTCCACCGAGTCGGCGCTGTCCACCGCGTCGGTCGGCTCGACCGCGTCGGTCGGCTCGACCGCGTCCGCGGTGACCTCACCGGAGACGGCGGCCGCGCCGGCGCCGGAGGCGAACTGGGTGCCGCGGGCCCGCTCTGCCTCGCCGACGGCCTGCTGACCGACGGTCAGGGCCTCGACGAGCTCGATGACCGCCATGGGGGCGTTGTCGCCCTTGCGCGGACCGACCTTGGTGATGCGGGTGTAGCCACCGGGGCGGTTCTCGTAGCGAGGACCGATCTCGGCGAAGAGCGTGTGGACGACGTCCTTGTCACGGATGGTCGTCATCACCTGACGACGGGCGTGCAGGTCACCGCGCTTGGCGAAGGTCACCAGCTTCTCGGCCAGCGGACGCAGCCGCTTGGCCTTCGCCTCGGTGGTGGTGATCCGCCCGTGCTCGAACAGCGAGGTGGCCAGGTTGGCCAGCATCAGCCGCTCGTGCGCGGGGGAGCCGCCGAGACGGGGGCCCTTGGTGGGGGTGGGCATGTCGGTCCTTCCTCAGGCGGCCGGGCGCTCGCTGCCGGCTGCATCCGTGGTGCAAAGCGTCTGTGGTGCTCGTTCAGTGTCGCGCGTCGGGCACCGGTGCCGGACGGCGGGTCGCCCCGCCGCCCGGCCCGGTCCCGTCCCGGGTCCCGCCCTGAGCGTGCGAAGGGTGGGGAGGACGGGTTCCTTCTAGAGCTGCTCGGTCTCCTGGTAGGAGCCGTCGTCGAACTGCGCCTGGTCGTAACCCGCGGCGTACTCGCCCGTGCCCTGGTAGGCGTCGGTCTCGTAGCCCTCGTCGTAGCTCTCGATCGAGGTGGGGATGAACCCGGGCGGGCTGTCCTTGAGGGCCAGACCCATGGCGGCCAGCTTCATCTTGACCTCGTCGATCGACTTGGCCCCGAAGTTCCGGATGTCCAGCAGGTCGGCCTCGGAACGGGTGACGAGCTCACCGACGGTGTGCACGCCCTCGCGCTTCAGGCAGTTGTAGGACCGGACGGTGAGGTCCATGTCCTCGATCGGCATCGAGAAGTTCGCGATGTCGGCGGCCTCGGCCGGGCTGGGCCCGACCTCGATGCCCTCGGCGTCGATGTTCAGCTCGCGCAGCAGGCCGAAGAGCTCCACCAGCGTCGACCCGGCCGACGCGATGGCGTCGCGCGGGGCGATGGAGGGCTTGGTCTCGACATCGACCACCAGGCGGTCGAAGTCGGTGCGCTGCTCGACACGGGTGGCCTCGACGGCGTACGTCACCTTGAGGACCGGCGAGTAGATCGAGTCGACGGGGATGCGGCCGATCTCCTGGCCGGGCTGCTTGTTCTGCGGGGCCGGCACGTAGCCGCGGCCGCGCTCGACGACCAGCTCGATCTCCAGGCGGCCCTTGCCGTTGAGGGTCGCGATGTGCAGCTCGGGGTTGTGCACCTCGACCCCGGCCGGCGGCGCGATGTCCGCGGCCGTGACCTCACCCGGGCCCTGCTTGCGCAGGTACATGGTCACCGGCTCGTCGGAGTCGGAGCTGACCACCAGGCTCTTGAGGTTCAGGATGATCTCGGTGACGTCCTCCTTGACGCCCGGCACGGTGGTGAACTCGTGCAGGGTGCCCTCGATGCGGATGCTGGTGACAGCGGCACCGGGGATGGACGACAGCAGCGTGCGCCGCAGGGAGTTGCCGAGGGTGTAGCCGAAGCCCGGCTCGAGCGGCTCGATGACGAACCGCGAGCGCTGCTCCGAGATGGTCTCCTCGGTCAGCGTGGGGCGCTGTGCGATGAGCATTGCGTTTCTCCTCCAGATCCTCCGGCACCCGCCATATGACGCCGTGAGGGTGGTGCTGGCTCCGCGCAGGCATCTGTCCACCCGCGGGAGCCGGCCCCAGGTGCCGTGATCGGTGATCCCGGCACCTGGGGACGAGCTGTTACTTCGAGTAGAGCTCCACGATGAGCTGCTCCTGGACCGGGGTGTCGATCACCTGGCGGGCCGGGATGCCGTGGACAAGCACGCGCAGCTGGGTGCTGATGACCTCCAGCCACGGCGGCACAGGGCGCTCGCCGGCGCGGGCCTGGGCCACCTCGAACGGCATCATCGTGCGCGACTTCTCGGCCACCTCGACGATGTCGTTCTCGCTGACGCGGTAGGACGGGATGTCGACCTTGCGGCCGTTCACCCGGATGTGGCCGTGGCGCACCAGCTGGCGGGCCATGTCGCGGGACTCGGCGAAGCCGGCCCGGTAGACCACGTTGTCCAGCCGCGACTCGAGGATCTGCAGCAGGACCTCACCGGTCTTGCCCGTCTTGCGGTTGGCCTCTTCGTAGTAGCCGCGGAACTGCTTCTCCAGCACGCCGTAGATGCGGCGGGCCTTCTGCTTCTCGCGCAGCTGCAGCAGGTACTCGCTGTCCTTGCTGCGACCCCGCCCGTGCTCGCCCGGCGGGTACGGCCGGATCTCGATCGGGCACTTCGGGGACTCGCACTTGCTGCCCTTGAGGAACAGCTTCATCTTCTCGCGCCGGCACAGGCGGCAGTCGGCTCCGGTGTAACGGGCCACGTCAGGTACTCCTCGTTCGTCTCGTCAGTGGACCGCGGTCAGACCCGGCGGCGCTTCTTGGGGCGGCAGCCGTTGTGCGGCTGCGGCGTCACGTCCTGGATCTGACCGACCTCGAGGCCCGTGGCCTGCAGCGATCGGATCGCGGTCTCGCGGCCGGAGCCGGGACCCTTCACGAAGACGTCGACCTTGCGCATGCCGTGCTCCTGCGCCTTGCGGGCAGCGTTCTCGGCGGCCATCTGCGCGGCGAACGGCGTCGACTTGCGCGAGCCCTTGAAGCCCACGTGGCCGGCCGACGCCCAGCTGATCACGTTCCCGGTCGGGTCGGTGATCGAGACGATCGTGTTGTTGAACGTGCTCTTGATGTGCGCAGCACCGTGAGCGACGTTCTTCTTCTCCTTGCGGCGGACCTTCTTGGCACCGGCCGCGGCGCGAGCCCTGGGAGGCATATGTCTGTCGAATCCTTTGTCTTTCGTGGCCTGGATCCGGTGAGGCTGCGTACGGGCCGCAAGCCGAGCCGGGGGGCACTCGGGGGGCGGAGCCCCCCGAGCGTCTACTTCTTGCCGGCCTTCTTCTTGCCGGCGATGGTCTTGCGCGGGCCCTTGCTCGAGCGCGCGTTGGTCTTGGTGCGCTGACCGTGCACCGGGAGACCGCGGCGGTGCCGCAGGCCCTGGTAGCAACCGATCTCCACCTTGCGACGGATGTCGGCGGCCACCTCGCGGCGCAGGTCACCCTCGACGCGGAAGTGCTCGTCGATGTAGTCGCGCAGCTTCAGCAGGTCCTCGTCACTGAGGTCCTTGGCGCGCAGGTCCGGGCTGACGCCCGTCGCGGCCAGGGTCTCCTTGGCGTGGTGCTTGCCGATGCCATAGATGTAGGTGAGCGCGATCTCCATCCGCTTCTCGCGGGGCAGGTCGACGCCAGCCAGTCGTGCCATGTTCAGGTACTCCCTCAGCCCTGGCGCTGCTTGTGCCGGGCGTTGTCGCAGATGACCATGACCCGGCCGTGCCGGCGGATCACCTTGCACTTGTCGCAGATCTTCTTCACCGACGGCTGGACCTTCACCGGTGCCGCCCCTCATTCCTCGAAATCGATGTGCCGGGACCCCGCACCACGTGCGGGTCCGCGACGGTCACTTGTAGCGGTAGACGATGCGACCGCGCGTCAGGTCGTAGGGCGAGAGCTCCACGACCACGCGGTCCTCGGGCAGGATGCGGATGTAGTGCTGCCGCATCTTGCCGCTGATGTGGGCGAGCACCCGGTGCCCGTTCTGCAGCTCGACCCGGAACATCGCGTTGGGCAGCGGCTCGACGACGCGACCCTCGACCTCGATGGCCCCGTCCTTCTTCGCCATGCCCTACACGCACTCCTTGACTCGGTGGTACGGGATCCTCGTGCGCCCGCGCCGGTACCCGGCTGGACGCGCTCGGAGATTGCAGATCGGGTGGTGCTGACGCTCTCGCAGAGGGCGCCCCGGGTCATGCGGCCACAGCACGACGACGGAGCGGCGCTAGCGCCACAGAAGATCGTACCCCCGTGCCCCACGAGTCACCAACCCGCCCCCGCAGTGACGACCCGCACCCCCGGCGACGGGCTGGAGCGGCCCCGTCGCAGGGGCCTGCCGTGAGCGTGCGAACCGTGGGGGCATCACGCCCCTTCAGGAGCGCGGCGTGATGCCGAACGGGGCGAGGCCGGCGGCCCCGCCGTCCTCGGCGGTCAGGACCCACGGGCCCTCGGGGGTGATGGCCACCGTGTGCTCGAAGTGCGCGGCGCGCGACCCGTCCTTGGTGACGACGGTCCAGCCGTCCTCGAGCTCGACCGTCGCGGGGTCCCCCACCGTGACCATCGGCTCGATCGCGAGCGCAAGGCCGGGGACGAGCTTGGGGCCTCGACCCGGACGCCCGTAGTTGAGCACGTGCGGGTCCTGGTGCATCTCGGTCCCGATGCCGTGGCCGCCGTAGTTGTCGACGATCCCGTACGGGTGCTGCTCCCGGCGTATCTCCTGCTCGACGGCCGAGCTGATGTCGGTGAGCCGGCCCCCGGCCACCGCGCGCGCCAGACCGGCCCACATCGAGCGCTCGGTCACGGCCATCAGCGCGGCGTCCTCCGCCGAGGGCTCTCCCACGGTCAGCGTCACGGCGGAATCGCCGTGCCACCCGTGGAGGATGGCCCCGCAGTCGATGGAGATGTTGTCGCCCTCGGCCAGGGCCCGGCTCGTGCTCGGGATGCCGTGCACGATCTCGTCGTTGATCGACGCGCAGATGCTGCCGGTGAAGCCGTGGTACCCGAGGAAGGACGGGACGGCGCCCGCGCTCCGGATGTGATCCTCGGCGATCGCGTCCAGCTCCCCGGTGGTCACACCGGGCCTGATCGCGGCGCGGACCGCGGCGATGGCCCCCGCGACGACGAGGCCGGCGCCACGCATCAGCTCGATCTCGTGCGCCGTCTTGATCTGGATCATGCGTCCACTCCACTTCGCGAGCAACGGAAGGCGGCCGAGGATGCCTGCCGTCATCTGCCGCGTCGCTCCTTCACCGCGCCCCGCCGTCCGGTCAGACGGCAGCCGGGTGACCGGACTCGCCGTCGGCACCGAGCGCACGCAGCGCCCGGGCCGTGACCTCCTCGACGGAGCCGATCGCGTCGATCCGCGCGAGCAGGCCCTCTCCCTCGTAGAAGCCCGACAGTGGCGCGGTCTGTTCCCGGTAGACCTTCAGGCGGTGCCGCACGGTCTCCGGCTTGTCGTCGTCCCGCTGCACCATCTCGCCGTCGACGAGCATCCGGCGTCCCGAGAGCCGGCGGACCAGCTCCTCCTCGTCCACGACCAGTTCCAGCACGCGGTCGAGCTTCTGACCGAGCTCGGCCAGCGACTCCCGGAGCTGCTCGGCCTGGGCGATCGTGCGGGGGAAGCCGTCGAGCAGGAAGCCCGCCGCGGCGTCGTCCTCGGCCAGCCGGTCCTTGACCATGGCGACCGTGATCTCGTCGGGGACGAGGTCGCCGGCGTCCATGTAGACCTTGGCCTTGCGGCCGAGCTCGGTCTGCCCGCTCACGTTCGCCCGGAAGATGTCACCCGTCGAGATCGCGGGGACGCCGAGCTTGCCGGCGATGATCTGCGCCTGGGTGCCCTTGCCCGCTCCGGGCGGCCCCAGGAGGACGACGCGCACTACTTCAGGAACCCTTCGTAGTTGCGCTGGTTGAGTTGCGTCTCGATCTGCTTCACCGTCTCCAACCCCACTCCGACCATGATCAGGACCGCGGTCCCACCGAACGGGAAGTTCTGGTTCTGGCCCTCCTGCGTGATCGACAGGAAGAGGTTCGGCAGGACGGCGACCAGGCCCAGGTAGATCGAGCCCGGAAGCGTGATCCGGGACAGGACGTACTGCAGGTACTCGGCGGTCGGGCGACCCGGGCGGATGCCCGGGATGAAGCCGCCGTAGCGCTTCATGTCGTCGGCCCGTTCCTCCGGGTTGAACGTGATCGACACGTAGAAGTACGTGAAGAAGATGATCATCGCGAAGTAGATCGCGACGTGCACCGGGCTGCTCTGGTCGATGACGTAGGTCTCGAAGAAGCGCCGGACCGCGCCCGTCTCGCTGCCCTGCAGCTGGGTGAGCAGCTGCGGGAGGTACAGCAGCGACGAGGCGAAGATGACCGGGATGACGCCGGCCTGGTTCACCTTCAGCGGGAGGTAGGTGGACGTGCCGCCGTACATGCGGCGCCCGACCATCCGCTTGGCGTACTGCACCGGGATGCGCCGCTGGGCCTGCTCGACGTAGACCACCGTGCCGATGATGACGACCGCGAAGGCGCACACGACGGCGAAGACCACGCCGCCGCGGGTCTGCAGGATGGCACCGCCCTCGGCCGGGATCCGGGCCGCGATCGAGGTGAAGATCAGCACGGACATGCCGTTGCCGATCCCCTTCTCGGTGAGGAGCTCGCCGAGCCACATGATCAGGGCCGTCCCGGCGGTCAGCGTGATCACCAGGATGATCGTCGTCCAGACCGACTGCGAGGGGATGATCTGCTCGCTGCAGTTCGGGAACAGCTGCCCGCTGCGGGCGAGGGCGATGATGCCGGTGCTCTGCAGGACGGCGAGCGCGATGGTGAGGTACCGGGTGTACTGGGTCAGCTTGGCCTGACCCGACTGCCCTTCCTTCTTCAGCTGCTCGAAGCGCGGGATCACCACCACCAGCAGCTGCACGATGATGCTCGCCGTGATGTAGGGCATGATCCCGAGCGCGAACACCGAGAGCCGCAGCAGCGCGCCTCCGGAGAAGAGATTCACCAGCGAGTAGAGGTCCCGCTGGTCCGAGGCCTGCGCCTGCTCCAGGCAGCTGTTGATCGCCTCGACCGACACACCGGGGCCGGGGACCGCGGCCCCCAGCCGGTAGATGGCGATGATCGCCAGGGAGAACAGCAGCTTGCGCCGGAGGTCTGGCGTCCGGAACGCCGCGGCGAACGCCTGCAGCACGTGCCCTCCCCTGGTTCGGTCGAGTGAGGTTAGCAACGGGCCCGTCCCGCGGAGCGGGACGGGCCCGTGTCGATCCCCCCGGAGGGCCGCGTCGCGGTCTCTCGACCGGTTCGGCCCTCCGGGGGGATCCGTGTTCAGATGCGGGTGGTGCTGCCTCCGGCCGCGGCGATCTTCTCGGCCGCCGAGGCGGAGAAGGCGTTCGCGTGGACGTCGACCTTGACCCCGCCGAGCTCACCGGTACCGAGCACCTTGACCGGCTGGCCACGGCGCACCGCGCCGGCCTCGGCCAGGGTGTCCGGGTTGACCGGGCCGCCCTGCGGGAACAGCGCCGCGATCCGGTCGAGGTTGACGACCTGGAACACGACCTTGTTGTTGTTCTTGAAGCCCGAGAGCTTGGGCAGCCGCATGTTCAGCGGGGTCTGCCCACCCTCGAACCGCGCGGCGACGGTGCCCCGCGCGCCGGTGCCCTTGGTACCGCGTCCGGCCGTCTTGCCCTTGGAGCCCTCACCGCGACCCACGCGGGTCTTCTTGGTGTGGGCGCCCGGGGCCGGCCGCAGGTGGTGGACCTTCAGTGTCATAGCGAGTCTTTCCTCAGACTTCTTCGACGGTGACCAGGTGCGGCACCGTCGCGACCATCCCGCGGATCTCGGGACGGTCCTCCTGGACGACCGAGTCGTTGATCCGCTTCAGCCCGAGCGAACGCAGCGTCTGGCGCTGGTTCGGCTTGGTGCCGATGGCCGACTTGATCTGGGTCACCTTGAGCTGCGCCACGTCACACCCCCTGGCCCGCACGCGCGCGCAGCATGGCGGCCGGGGCCACGTCCTCGAGGGGCAGACCGCGGCGGGCCGCGATCTCCTCGGGGCGGACGAGGTCCTTCAGCGCCTGCATGGTGGCGTGCACGATGTTGATCGGGTTCGACGAACCGAGGCTCTTGGAGAGCACGTCGTGGATCCCGGCGCACTCGAGCACGGCACGCACCGGGCCACCGGCGATGACACCGGTACCGGGGCTGGCCGGCTTCAGGAGCACGACGCCCGCCGCCGCCTCACCCTGCACGGGGTGCGGGATGGTGCTGGCGATGCGCGGCACCTTGTAGAAGTGCTTCTTGGCCTCCTCGACGCCCTTGGCGATCGCCGCGGGCACCTCCTTGGCCTTGCCGTAGCCGACGCCCACGGTGCCGTCACCGTCGCCCACGATCACCAGGGCGGTGAAGCTGAAGCGCCGACCACCCTTGACGACCTTGGACACGCGGTTGATGGCCACCACGCGCTCGATGTAGTTGCTCTTCTCGGCGGGCGCGCCCCCGGGGCCCCGCCCGCCGTCACGGCGGTCCCGGCGGTCGTTGCCGCCGCCGGCACCGCCGCCGCGTCGCTGTGGTCCTGGCATCAGACGTCCCTCTCGATCTGCTCGCTCGTGCTGGTGGGGTGGGTGGTCATCAGAAGTCCAGCCCACCCTCGCGGGCACCGTCGGCCAGGGCGGCGATGCGCCCCGCGTAGCGGTTGCCCCCGCGGTCGAAGACGACCGCCGTGATGCCGGCGGCCTTCGCGCGCTCGGCCACCAGGCCACCGACCTGACGGGCCAGGGCGGACTTGTCGCCCTCGGCGCCGCGCAGGCTGGCGTCCATGGTGGAGGCGCTCACCACCGTGCGACCGACGGTGTCGTCGACGATCTGCACGTGGATGTGGCGCGCGCTGCGCTTGACCACCAGGCGCGGACGCTCCGGCGTGCCGGAGACCCGCTTGCGCAGCCGGTTGTGCCGACGAAGCCGCGAGACGCGGCGCGCCGTGCTGATGTCGGTGCCGACGGGCTTGCGGCCGCCGGCGCTCTTCCCGTTCGTGGGAGCAGTTGCCTGAGCCATCACTTACCCGTCTTCCCGACCTTGCGCTTGACGACCTCGCCCTGGTACCGCACACCCTTGCCCTTGTACGGGTCGGGCTTGCGGATCTTGCGGATCTTGGCCGCCACCTCACCGACCAGCTGCTTGTCGATGCCGCTGACCCGGAGGCGGGTCGGGGACTCGACAGCGAAGGTGATGCCCTCGGGGGCCTTCACCGGCACGGGGTGGCTGAAGCCCAGGGCGAACTCGAGGTCCGAGCCGCGAGCCTGGACGCGGTAACCGACACCGACGATCTCGAGGGTCTTGGTGTAGCCCTCGGTGACGCCGGTGATCATGTTGGCGATCAGAGTCCGCGAGAGCCCGTGCAGGGCGCGGTTCTGCCGCTCGTCGTTGGGGCGCTGGACCCGCAGCGTGCCGTCCTCGTCGCGCTCGACGGTGATCGGCGCGGCGACCGTGTGGCTGAGAGCGCCCTTGGGTCCCTTCACGCTGACCGTCTGACCGTCGATGGCGACGTCCACACCACCGGGCACGGCGATCGGGAGTCGTCCGATCCGTGACATCTTCGCTCGCTCCTCTTACCAGACGTAGGCGAGGACTTCCCCACCCACGCCCTTCTTGTTCGCCTGCTTGTCGGTCAGCAGCCCGGTCGAGGTCGAGATGATCGCCACGCCGAGACCGCCGAGCACCTTGGGCAGTGCGGTGGACTTCGCGTACACCCGCAGACCGGGCTTGGAGACCCGGCGGACCCCCGCGATGCTGCGCTCGCGGTTGGGGCCGTACTTCAGGTCGATGACCAGCTGCTTGAAGGGGTTGCCGTCCTTGTCGACGTCGTCGACGCGCCAGCCGGCGATGTAGCCCTCCTGCTGGAGGATCTCGGCGATGTGCGTCTTCAGCTTCGACGACGGCATGACCGCGGAGTCGTGGTACGCCTGGTTGGCGTTGCGCAGACGCGTCAGCATGTCTGCGATCGGATCGGTCATCGTCATGACGTGAGTGGTGCCTCTCTCGCCGCGGTTCCTCGTGCGCCGGGTCTCAGGGACTTGGCGCCGGGCCTCTCGGCGATCAGTAACGGAATGGAACGGCTCGG
This sequence comes from Blastococcus sp. SYSU DS0669, assembly GCF_054050895.1. NCBI lineage: Bacteria > Bacillati > Actinomycetota > Actinomycetes > Geodermatophilales > Geodermatophilaceae > Blastococcus > Blastococcus sp. SYSU DS0669. Next base: position 34,276 of record NZ_JBJHAE010000008.1, read on the forward strand.
CTGCAGGGACCCGCGGCGCGCGAAGCGTGTCGTGGGGCGCAGCCGAGTCCTTCTACCAGGAGCTCTTACGGACGCCGGGGAGCTCCCCGGCGTGAGCCATCTCCCGCAGGCAGATCCGGCACAGGCCGAACTTGCGGAAGACCGAGTGCGGGCGACCGCACCGCTGGCAGCGGGTGTAGCCGCGCACCTTGAACTTGGGGGTGCGAGCTGCCTTGTTGATCAGCGCCTTCTTGGCCATCTCTTCTCTCCTGCCCGGCTCAGCGGACGGTCGTGATGACGGGCTGGCCGGCGAAGGGGAAGCCGAGCTGGCGGAGCAGCTCGCGACCCTCCTCGTCGTTGGTCGCGGTCGTGACCAGCGTGATGTCCATGCCGCGCGGACGGTCGATCTTGTCGACGTCGATCTCGCGGAACATCGACTGCTCGGTCAGGCCGAACGTGTAGTTGCCGTTGCCGTCGAACTGCTTGGCATTGAGGCCGCGGAAGTCACGGATGCGGGGCAGGGCGAGCGACAGCAGGCGGTCGAGGAACTCCCACATGCGGTCGCCGCGGAGGGTGACCTTCGCGCCGATGGGCATGCCCTCGCGGAGCTTGAACTGCGCGATGGACTTGCGGGCCCGGACGACAGCCGGCTTCTGGCCGGTGATGGCGGTGAGGTCGCGGACCGCGCCGTCCATCAGCTTCGCGTCGCGGGTGGCCTCGCCGACGCCCATGTTGACGACGATCTTCGTCAGGCGCGGGATCTGCATGACGTTCTCGTAGCCGAACTCCGACTGGAGGGCGGGCACGATCGTCTCGCGGTAGTGGGCGAGCATGCGGGGCAGCTCACGGGTGGGTGCGCTCATGAGGTTCAGAGGTCCTTACCGGTGCGCCGCGAGACCCGGATGCTGCGGCCTTCCTCGTCCTTGCGGTAGCCGACCCGGGTCGGCTTCTCCTCGGAGTCGACCACCATCACGTTGCTCACGTGGATGGGCGCCTCCTGCGTGACGATCCCGCCCTGCTGGGCGCCGCGCTGGTTCGAGCTGATGCGGGTGTGCTTGCGCACGCGGCCGACACCCTCGACCAGCACGCGCTGGAGCTTGGGGTAGGCAGCGATGACACGCCCCTTCGCGCCCTTGTCCTTGCCGGACAGCACGAGGACGGTGTCGCCCTTCTTGACCTTCATCGACGGCGTCTTGCCGTTGCTGGCAGCAGCCATGATCACAGCACCTCCGGGGCGAGCGAGATGATCCGCATGAAGCGCTTGTCGCGGAGCTCCCGGCCGACGGGCCCGAAGATGCGCGTACCGCGCGGGTCGCCGCTGTCGCGGATGATGACAGCGGCGTTCTCGTCGAAGCGGATGTAGGAGCCGTCGGGACGACGCCGCTCCTTCACCGTGCGGACGACGACGGCCTTGACCACGTCGCCCTTCTTGACGCCGGCACCCGGCAGCGCGTCCTTCACGGTGCCGACGATGACGTCGCCGATGCCCGCGTAGCGTCGCCCGGAGCCACCGAGAACCCGGATGCAGAGGATCTCCTTCGCACCGGTGTTGTCGGCGACTCGCAGCCGCGACTCCTGCTGGATCACGTCCTACTCCCCAATACTTGTGGTGACAGCCGGGCCGGAACGGTGAACCGGCTGTCCGGCACTCGCGTGCGGACGCACCGACGGCTGCTGCCGCCGGTGCGTCCGAAGCACGGGTACCGGGATGCGGCGCGCGACCCCCGTCGAGCGGTGGGGTGCGCGCCAGTCGTTCAGGGTACTCCTACCCGTCGCGGCCCTGCCGGGCCGCCTCCTGCTGGGCTTACTTGGCCTTCTCGATGACCTCGACCAGCCGCCACCGCTTGGTGGCCGACGTCGGCCGGGTCTCCATGATCTGCACGCGGTCACCGATGCCGGCGACCCCCTGCTCGTCGTGGGCCTTCAGCTTGCTGGTCCGCCGGATGACCTTGCCGTACAGGCCGTGCTTCACGCGGTCCTCGACCTCGACGACGATGGTCTTCTCCATCTTGTCGCTGACGACGAGGCCCTCGCGGACCTTGCGGTAGCCACGGCCGGCCAGGCCGGGGCCGGACGACTGCTGGGTCTCGCTCATGCCACACCCTCGCTCGGGGCGACCGAGAGACCCAGCTCGCGCTCGCGCATGATCGTGTAGATCCGGGCGATGTCGCGGCGGACGGTCTGCAGTCGCCGGTTGTTGTCCAGCTGGCCGGTGGCCACCTGGAACCGCAGGTTGAACAGTTCTTCCTTCGACTCGCGCAGCCGCGCGGCGAGCTCATCGACGGAGAGCTCGCGCAGCTCGGGAGCGGTCAGACCAGCGGCCATCACACTTCTCCTTCACGCGTGATGAAGCGGCACTTCATCGGCAGCTTGTGGATCGCGCGGCGCATGGCCTCGCGGGCCACGGGCTCGGCGACACCGGACAGCTCGAACAGCACGCGGCCGGGCTTGACGTTGGCCACCCACCACTCGGGCGAGCCCTTACCGGAGCCCATGCGGGTCTCGGCGGGCTTCTTGGTCAGCGGACGGTCGGGGTAGATCGAGATCCACACCTTTCCGCCACGACGGATGTGCCGGGTCATCGCGATACGCGCCGACTCGATCTGCCGGTTGGTCACGTACGCCGGCTCCAGGGCCTGGATCGCGTACTCACCGAAGTTGATCTCGGTGCCGCCCTTGGCCCGGCCGGTGCGGCTCGGATGGTGCTGCTTGCGGTGCTTGACGCGCCGTGGGATGAGCATGGCTCAGCTCTCCGTGTTCTGGGCGGGCGGGGCCGTCGACGACGCGGCCTCGGCGGCAGCGGTGGCCTCGGGGCCGGCCGCCTCGGCGATGGTCTGCTCGGGAGCGACCTCACCGGAGGTCTGCGCGACCACGGCATCCGTGGTGTCGGTCGGCGCGTCGGCCACCGGACCGGTCGAGGACTGGACCGCGGCACGCCCGGCCTCGGTGCCCCCGGCGGTGGTGCCCGAGGAACCCGAACGCCGCTGGGGCCGCTGGGCCCGCTCACGACGCTGCTGGCGGTCGGCGAGGGCCTCGAGGGCGGCGCGCTCGGCGCGCGAGCCGCTGACGTCGCCCTTGTAGATCCACACCTTGACGCCGATGCGACCGAAGGTCGTCCGGGCCTCGTAGATGCCGTAGTCGATGTTCGCGCGGAGCGTGTGCAGGGGCACGCGGCCCTCGCGGTAGAACTCCGAGCGGCTCATCTCCGTGCCGCCGAGGCGACCGGAGCACTGCACCCGGATGCCCTTGACCTGCGGGCTGCGCTGGGCCGACTGCATGGCCTTGCGCATCGCGCGGCGGAAGCTGACCCGGCTGGAGAGCTGCTCGGCGACGCCCTGGGCGACCAGCTGCGCGTCCGACTCGGGGTTCTTGACCTCGAGGATGTTCAGCTGCACCTGCTTGCCGGTGAGCTTCTCGAGCTCGCCGCGGATGCGGTCGGCCTCGGCGCCGCGGCGGCCGATGACGATGCCCGGGCGGGCGGTGTGGATGTCGACGCGGACCCGGTCACGGGTGCGCTCGATCTCCACCTTGGAGATGCCGGCCCGCTCCATGCCCTTGGACATGAGCTTGCGGATCGCGACGTCTTCCTTGACGTAGTCCTTGTACAGCTTGTCCGCGTACCACCGGGACTTGTAGTCGGTGGTGATCCCGAGTCGGAACCCGTGCGGGTTGACCTTCTGACCCACTATCGGGTCCCTCCCCTCGTGTTGCTGGTGGACTGCTGGGTGGCCGGGCCCGACTGACCGGTGTCCCGGCGCGCCTTGCGCGACTTCTGCGCGAGGACGGCGCTGCTGGCCACCTCGCTCACCTCGATGGTGATGTGGCTGGTCCGCTTGTTGATGCGGAACGCCCGGCCCTGCGCACGCGGACGGATCCGCTTCAGCGTGGGGCCCTCGTCGACGTACGCCGCGCTGACCACGAGTGCAGCCGGGTCCAGCTGCAGGTTGTGCTCGGCGTTGGCCACCGCGCTGGCGACGACCTTGGCGACCGGCTCACTGGCCGACTGCGGGGCGAAGCGCAGCAGCGCCAGCGCCTCGTCGGTCGGCAGGTAGCGGATCAGGTCCACCACTCGGCGGGCCTTCATGGGGGTCACGCGGACGAACCGGGCCGTAGCCCGGGCGACCGGCGCCTCCTGTCCCAACTGGGAAGTCATCTGAATCTCTCTCTACCTGGTCAGCCCCGCCGCGAGCGGCGGTCGTCCTTGACGTGCCCGCGGAACGTGCGCGTGGGCGCGAACTCCCCGAGCTTGTGCCCGACCATCGCCTCGGTGACGAACACCGGGACGTGCTTGCGGCCGTCGTGCACCGCGAGGGTGTGGCCGAGCATGTCCGGGATGATCGTCGAGCGGCGTGACCAGGTACGGATCACGTTCTTGGTGCCCTTGGCGTTCTGGGCGTCCACCTTGGCGAGCAGGTGGTCGTCGACGAACGGGCCCTTCTTCAGGCTGCGTGGCATAACGGACTCTCCATAACCGCCGGGGAACCCGGGCTCAGCGCTTCTTGTTGGTGCGCCGGCGGCGCACGATCAGGGCGTCACTGGCCTTCCGCTTGCGCGTCCGGCCCTCCGGCTTGCCCTTCGGGTTCACCGGGTGGCGACCACCGGAGGTCTTGCCCTCACCACCACCGTGCGGGTGGTCCACCGGGTTCATGGCGACACCGCGGACGGTCGGGCGCTTGCCCTTCCACCGCATGCGGCCGGCCTTGCCCCAGTTGATGTTCGACTGCTCGGCGTTGCCCACCTCGCCGACGGTCGCGCGGCAGCGCACGTCGACGTTGCGGATCTCGCCCGACGGCATGCGGAGCTGCGCGAAGCGACCCTCACGGGCGACCAGCTGGACGCTGGTCCCCGCGGAGCGGGCGATCTTCGCGCCGCCACCGGGACGGAGCTCGATGGCATGAACCACGGTGCCGACCGGGATGTTCCGCAGCGGCAGGTTGTTGCCGGGCTTGATGTCGGCGGCGGGGCCGCACTCCACCAGGTCGCCCTGCTTGAGCCGCGCCGGGGCGATGATGTAGCGCTTCTCGCCGTCGGCGAAGTGCAGGAGCGCGATCCGCGAGGTGCGGTTCGGGTCGTACTCGATGTGCGCGACCTTGGCCGGCACGCCGTCCTTGTCGGCGCGACGGAAGTCGATCACCCGGTACGCGCGCTTGTGCCCACCGCCCTGGTGACGAGCGGTGACCTTCCCGTGCACGTTGCGCCCGCCACGACCGTGCAGCGGTCGGACCAGCGACTTCTCGGGGTGGTCTCGCGTGACCTCGGCGAAGTCGGCGACGCTGGAGCCGCGGCGGCCCGGCGTCGTCGGCTTGTACTTGCGGATAGCCATTGCTGACTCAGTCCTCTATCTCTGGTCCGAACGGTCCAGGCGCTCAGGCGCCGGGACCACCGAAGATTTCGATGCGGTCGCCGGCAGCCACGGAGACGATGGCGCGCTTGGTGTCCTTGCGCTTGCCCATCTGCGCGCCGCGGCTGCGCTTGCGCTTGCCCTGGCGGTTGATCGTGTTCACGCCGAGGACCTTCACCTTGAAGATCTGCTCGACCGCGATCTTGATCTGCGTCTTGTTGGCATCCGGCCGCACGATGAACGTGTACTGGTTGCCGTCGAGAAGGCCGTAGCTCTTCTCGGAGATGACCGGGGCGAGCAGGACGTCCCGGGGGTCGCGGACGCTCATGCCTTCTCCTCGGTGGTCTCTTCGACGGTGCCCTCACCGACGGCGGGGGCGATGGACGGGATGCCACCCGGCGTCTCGTGGGTGGCGAGGTCCGGCAGGTCTGCGCCGGAGCGCTTGCCCTTGGCCGGACCCGCGACGAACTCCGCCAGCGCCGTCTCGGTGAAGACCACCTCGTCGGACACCAGCACGTCGTACGTGTTGAGCTGGCCGGCCTCGATCAGGTGCACCTCGGGCACGTTGCGCAGGCTCACCCAGTTGAGGACGTCGTCGCGGTCGAGGACCACGAGGACGCGCTTGGCCTGGGTGACGGCGTGCAGCGTGGCGAGGGCGGCCTTCGTCTTGGGGGCGTCGCCGTCGACGAACGCGGAGACCACGTGCACCCGGCCCTCGCGGGCCCGGTCGGAGAGGGCACCGCGCAGGGCGGCGGCCTTCATCTTCTTCGGGGTCTTCTGCTCGTAGTTGCGCGGCTGCGGGCCGTGGACGATGCCACCACCGGCGAACTGCGGCGCACGCGTCGAACCCTGGCGGGCGCGACCGGTGCCCTTCTGGCGGTACGGCTTGGCGCCACCACCGCTCACCTGGCCCCGCGTCTTCGTGGCGTGCGTGCCCTGACGGGCCGCAGCCAGCTGGGCGACGACCACCTGGTGCATCAGGGAGACGTTCGCGCTGGCGTCGAAGAGCTCACCGGGCAGCGTGACGCTGCCGGAGGTCTCCCCCGCCGGGGTGCGGACGTCGACCTGGCGGTCGGTGCGCGTGTCGGTCGATGAGGTCACTTGTCGTCACTCCCCACGGGCCCGCCCTTGACGGCCGAACGGACGAGCACGAGGCCGCCCTTCGGGCCGGGGATGGCGCCCTTGATCAGCAGCAGACCGCGCTCGGCGTCCACCTTGTGGACGACCAGCGACAGGGTCGTGGTCTTGACCGCGCCCATGCGGCCGGCCATGCGCAGGCCCTTGAAGACCCGGCCCGGCGTCGAGGCGCCACCGATGGAGCCCGGCGACCGGTGCTTGCGCTGGGTGCCGTGCGCCGCGCCGAGGCCCTTGAAGCCGTGACGCTTCATGACACCGGCGGTGCCCTTGCCCTTGCTCGTGCCGATGACGTCGACCTTCGCGACGCCGTCGAACACCTCGGCGGTCAGCTCCTGGCCGACCGTGTAGCTCCCCGCATCGGAGGTGCGCAGCTCCACCAGGTGGCGCCGCGGCGTCACGCCCGCCTTGGTGAAATGCCCGCCCTCAGGACGGTTCACCTTGCGCGGGTCGATCTCGCCGAACCCGAGCTGGACGGCGGAGTAGCCGTCGACCTCGGGGGTGCGCACCTGGGTCACCACACACGGGCCCGCCTTGACGACGGTCACCGGCACGAGGCGGTTGTTCTCGTCGAAAACCTGGGTCATCCCCAGCTTCTCGCCGAGGAGACCACGGAATGTGCTCGCCATGTCTGCTGACTGCCCTTACTGAATGTTGACGTCGACCGAGGCCGGCAGGTCGATGCGCATGAGCGCGTCGACCGTCTTCGGCGTCGGGTCGAGGATGTCGATGAGCCGCTTGTGGGTCCGCATCTCGAAGTGCTCGAAGGAGTCCTTGTACTTGTGCGGAGACCGGATCACGGCGTACACGTTCTTCTCCGTCGGCAGCGGCACCGGGCCGACGACGCGCGCTCCGGTCTTCGTCACCGTGTCCACGATGCGCCGCGCCGAGGCATCGATCGCCTCGTGGTCGTAGGCCTTCAGCCGGATGCGGATCTTCTGTCCCGCCATCGCCTGTTCTCGCTCCTGCCGATCGGTTGTGAAAGATCAAGTGGGTCTGCTGACCCGTGGGTCTGACGACCCGGGGGGTGGCTCCGGCGTCGCACGCCCGAGCCCATGGCCGGGCGGCGGCCGGTTCCCCGGCCGCCGCCCGTCAGGGTGTTACTTGATGATCTTGGTGACGCGCCCGGCGCCCACGGTACGGCCACCCTCGCGGATGGCGAACCGGAGACCCTCCTCCATGGCGATGGGCTGGATGAGCTCCACCGTCATCTCGGTGTTGTCGCCCGGCATGACCATCTCGGTGCCGGCGGGCAGGGTCACGACGCCCGTCACGTCCGTCGTCCGGAAGTAGAACTGGGGACGGTAGTTGTTGAAGAACGGCGTGTGACGGCCACCCTCGTCCTTCGAGAGGATGTAGACCGAGCCCTCGAAGTTGGTGTGCGGGGTGATCGAGCCGGGCTTCACGACGACCTGGCCGCGCTCCACGTCCTCGCGCTTGATGCCGCGGAGGAGCAGACCCACGTTGTCGCCGGCCTGGCCCTGGTCGAGCAGCTTGCGGAACATCTCGACACCGGTGACGGTGGTCTTCGTCGAACCCTCGCGGATACCGACGATCTCGATCTCCTCGGAGACCTTGACGATGCCGCGCTCGACGCGGCCGGTGACGACCGTGCCACGACCGGTGATCGTGAAGACGTCCTCGACGGGCATGAGGAACGGCTTGTCGATCTCGCGCTCCGGCTCGGGGATCGCGGTGTCGACGGCGTTCATCAGCTCCATGAGCTTGTCGCCCCACTCGGCGTCGCCCTCGAGGGCCTTGAGCGCCGAGACGCGGACCACGGGGACGTCGTCGCCCGGGAACTCGTACTCGCTGAGGAGCTCGCGCACCTCGAGCTCGACGAGCTCCAGGATCTCCTCGTCGTCGACCATGTCGGCCTTGTTGAGGGCCACGACGATGTAGGGGACGCCGACCTGACGGGCCAGGAGGACGTGCTCCTTGGTCTGCGGCATCGGGCCGTCGGTGGCGGCCACGACGAGGATCGCGCCGTCCATCTGGGCGGCACCGGTGATCATGTTCTTGATGTAGTCGGCGTGCCCGGGGCAGTCGACGTGCGCGTAGTGCCGGTTCTCGGTCTGGTACTCGACGTGCGCGATCGAGATCGTGATGCCGCGAGCCTTCTCCTCGGGCGCCTTGTCGATCTGGTCGAACGCCGAGGCCTCGTTGAGGTCCGGGTACTTGTCGTGCAGGACCTTGGTGATCGCCGCGGTCAGCGTCGTCTTGCCGTGGTCGATGTGCCCGATGGTGCCGATGTTGACGTGCGGCTTGGTCCGCTCGAACTTGGCCTTGGCCACTGGGTTCCTCTCCTCGTGGTTACGCAGGTGGTGCGTGCTCTGGGGTGGGGCTGTGCTCGGGGAGCGCGGGCGGGGCCGCCCGCACTCCGGTTACTCGCCGGTCGCCTTGGCGATGATCTCCTTGGCGACGTTGGCCGGGACCTCGGCGTACGAGTCGAACACCATGGAGTAGCTCGCCCGTCCCTGGGTGCGGCTGCGCAGGTCGCCCACGTAGCCGAACATCTCCGACAGCGGCACCAGGGCCCGGACGATGCGGGCGCCGGAGCGCTCCTCCATCGCCTGGATGATCCCGCGGCGGGAGTTCAGGTCGCCGATGACGTCGCCCATGTTGTCCTCGGGCGTCGTGACCTCGACCGCCATCAGCGGCTCGAGCAGGGCCGGGTCGGCCTTGCGCGCAGCCTCCTTGAAGGCGATCGATCCAGCGATCTTGAAGGCCATCTCCGAGGAGTCGACCTCGTGGTACTGGCCGTCGAGCAGGCTGGCCTTGACCCCCACCATGGGGTAGCCGGCCAGCACGCCGTACTGCATGGCGTCCTGCATGCCCTGGTCGACCGAGGGGATGTACTCCTTCGGGACACGACCACCGGTGACCTTGTTCTCGAACTCGTAGGTCGCCGCGTCGCCCCCCGTGGGGAGCGGCTCGATGGCGATCTGCACCTTCGCGAACTGGCCGGAGCCACCGGTCTGCTTCTTGTGGGTGTAGTCGTAGCGCTCGACGGCCTTGCGGATCGTCTCGCGGTAGGCCACCTGCGGCTTGCCGACGTTCGCCTCGACGTTGAACTCGCGGCGCATGCGGTCGACGAGGATCTCCAGGTGGAGCTCGCCCATGCCCGAGATGACCGTCTGACCGGTCTCCTCGTCCAGCTTCACCTGAAAGGTCGGGTCCTCCTCGGCGAGCTTCTGGATCGCGGTGCCGAGCTTCTCCTGGTCGCTCTTGGTCTTCGGCTCGATGGCGACCGAGATGACCGGAGCGGGGAAGGACATCGACTCGAGGATCACCGGCTTCTGCGGGTCGCAGAGGGTGTCACCCGTCGTCGTCTGCTTGAGCCCGTTGACCGCGACGATCTGACCGGCGCCCACGCCGGCACGCTCCTCGCGCTTGTTGGCGTGCATCTGGTAGATCTTGCCGATCCGCTCCTTGCGGTCCTTGGTGCTGTTGAGCACCGGGGACCCGGCGTCGAGCCGGCCGGAGTAGACGCGGACGTAGGTCAGCTTGCCGAGGTGCTGGTCGGTCTGGATCTTGAACGCCAGCGCCGAGAACGGCTCGTCCTCGTCGGCGTGCCGCAGGACCTCGGTCTCGCCGTCCAGGGCCGTGCCGACGATCGCCTCGATGTCGAGCGGGCTCGGGAGGTAGTCCACGACGGCGTCCAGCAGGGGCTGCACGCCCTTGTTCTTGAACGCCGTGCCCGTGAGCACCGGGTTGACCTGCCCGCCGATGGTGGCCTTGCGGATCGCCGCCTTCAGGCGGTCGACCTCGATCTCCTCGCCACCGAGGTAGTCCTCCATGAGCGAGTCGTCGAAGTCGGCGATGTTCTCGAGCAGCTTCTCGCGGTACTCGGCGGCCTGGTCGGCGAGCTCGGCCGGGATCTCCTCGACGGCGTAGTCCTCGCCCATCTTGGTCTCGCCGCGCCAGGTGAGCGCCTTCATGGTGACCAGGTCGACGACACCGATGAAGTCGGCCTCGGCGCCGATGGGCAGCTGCAGCACCAGCGGGTTGGCCCCGAGGCGCTCGACCATCATGTCGACGCAGCGGAAGAAGTCCGCACCGGTGCGGTCGAGCTTGTTGACGAAGCACATGCGCGGGACGCCGTACTTCTCGGCCTGCCGCCACACCTGCTCGGTCTGCGGCTCGACACCGGCCACACCGTCGTAGACCGCGACCGCACCGTCGAGCACGCGCAGGGAGCGCTCCACCTCGACGGTGAAGTCGACGTGCCCGGGGGTGTCGATGATGTTGATGTCGTGGCCGTTCCAGGAGCACTTCGTCGCGGCCGACGTGATGGTGATGCCGCGCTCCTGCTCCTGCTCCATCCAGTCCATCGTGGCCGCGCCGTCGTGGACCTCACCGATCTTGTACGTGATACCGGTGTAGAAGAGGATGCGCTCGGTGGTGGTCGTCTTGCCGGCGTCGATGTGCGCCATGATCCCGATGTTGCGGGTCTTGCGGAGCTGGGCCTCGTTGCTGGCCATTGCTTCTCCTCTTGGATCAGGTCCGTGTGCGGGTGCCGGGGCTGCGACGTCCAGAGGCGCCCGGGAGTCCCGCCGACGGCGGGCGCTGGTGGTTACCAGCGGTAGTGCGCGAAGGCCTTGTTCGACTCGGCCATCTTGTGCGTGTCCTCGCGCCGCTTGACGGCGGCACCGAGGCCGTTGCTCGCGTCGAGCAGCTCGTTCATCAGGCGCTCGGTCATCGTCTTCTCGCGGCGGGCCCGGCTGTACTGGATGAGCCAGCGCAGGCCGAGCGTGGTGCTGCGGGAGGCGCGGACCTCGACCGGGACCTGGTAGGTCGCACCACCGACGCGGCGGCTGCGGACCTCGAGGGCCGGCTTCACGTTGTCCAGCGCGCGCTTGAGCGTGACGACCGGGTCGGTGTCGGTCTTGGCGCGGGCACCCTCGAGGGCGCCGTAGACGATCGCCTCGGCGACCGAGCGCTTGCCGTCGACCAGCACCTTGTTCACCAGCTGGGTGACCAGCGGCGACTGGTACACCGGGTCGGCGACCAGCGGACGCTTCGGCGCGGGGCCCTTGCGCGGCATTAGCTCTTCTCCTTCTTCGCGCCGTACCGGCTGCGAGCCTGCTTGCGGTTCCGGACACCCTGGGTGTCCAGCGAGCCGCGGATGATCTTGTAGCGGACGCCGGGCAGGTCCTTCACACGGCCGCCGCGCACGAGCACCATCGAGTGCTCCTGCAGGTTGTGGCCGACGCCCGGGATGTAGGCGGTCACCTCGATGCCACTGGTCAGGCGGACGCGAGCGACCTTGCGCAGCGCCGAGTTCGGCTTCTTCGGCGTCGTCGTGTACACGCGCGTGCAGACTCCGCGACGCTGGGGCGAACCCTTCAGCGCCGGGGTCTTGGTCTTCTCGACCTTGTCCTCGCGGCCCTTGCGGACCAGCTGGTTGATCGTGGGCATGGGTGGCCTGGATCTCCTACCTGCGCTGGGGTGGTGCTCGTCTGTGTGCTGCTCTGGGGGGTGGTGCTGGGGTGCCGGTCCCTGGTCGGAACCTCCCCGACCCCGGCCGTGTTCCATGTCCGGTCCACGCGGTCGGGCGTGTTGCCCTTCCCAGGACCGGTCCGGTGTCAGACCGAACTCGGTTGCCCCTCGCGACTCCGGCGCCGCCACCTTCCGGCGAGGCCGGGAGGTGGTCCTCGGTGACCGGGAGGCTGTCGCCTCCGGCCCCCCAGACGCACCGCGAACGGGAGCAGGCCCAGGGCACCCTGGGCACGGCTGACCACGATACCCGTGCCTGAACAGGCGGTCAAAGCCGGGTCCCTCACACCGGTCGACACGTCGACCGGAGGGGCCGGGCAGGGGCCGGAACCCTGCGGAGACTACCCCCGCCCGCGCCCTCGGCACAGCTCCTCCGCTGTCCCGTACGGCGACCGATAGCGTGCGGGACGGCGCCAACGATGGTGCCGCGACACAGAGGAGTGCACGTGCGCATCGGCATCCAGGCCAGCTACAGCGGTGGCTTCCAGGAGACGGCGGCGGAGATCCGCGACCTCGAGTCGGCGGGGCTCGACGTCGCCGCCGTCGCCGAGGTCTACACCTTCGACGCGGTCAGCCAGATCGGCTACCTGGCCGCCGTGACGGAGCGGGTCGAGCTGCTCAGCGCCATCCTGCCCATCTACAGCCGCACGCCGGCGCTGACCGCCATGACGGCGGCCGGGCTCGACTTCGTCTCCGGCGGGCGCTTCACCCTCGGGCTGGGGGCGTCGGGGCCGCAGGTGATCGAGGGCTGGCACGGCGTCGCCTACGACGCCCCGCTGCAGCGCACCCGCGAGGTGGTCGAGATCTGCCGCCAGGTCTGGCGCCGGGAGCGCCTGGACCACCAGGGCAAGAAGTACACGGTGCCGCTGCCGGCCGACCAGGGCACCGGGCTCGGCAAGCCGCTCAAGCTGATCAACACCCCGGTGCGCGAGCGCGTCCCGGTGATGCTGGCCGCCCTGGGCCCCAAGAACGTGGAGCTGGCCGCCGAGATCGCCGAGGCGTGGGAGCCCATCTTCTTCGTCCCGGAGAAGGCTGCCTCGGTCTGGGGGGACTCTCTCGCGGCCGGCAAGGCCAAGCGGGACGCCGCCCTCGGTGAGCTGCAGATCGTCACCGGGGTGCCCGTGGCGATCGGCGAGGACGTCGAGAAGCTGCTCGACTACGTGCGCCCCTCCCTCGCCCTGTACATCGGCGGCATGGGAGCGCGCGGCAAGAACTTCTACAACGACCTCGCCGTCCGGTACGGCTACGAGGCCGAGGCGAAGACGATCCAGGACCTCTACCTGGACGGCCGGAAGGACGAGGCCGCCGCCGCGGTGCCCGACGAGCTGGTGCGCGCGTCGTCGCTCATCGGCCCGGAGGGGTACGTGGCCGAGCGGATCGCCGCGTTCGCCGAGGCCGGCGTCACGACGCTGATGCTCCAGCCGCTCGACGACAGCCGCGAGGCCCGCCTGCGCACCGTGGAGACGATGAAGCGCCTCGCTGCGTGATCTGTCGTCCTCCGGACGACACCGCGGCCAGGCGCCGTCCCGGCCGTCCTCCCTCACCGCAGCGCGTCCTCCCCCACCGCCTGCCCCCAGGGAGGACACGCGACGATCAGGTCACCTGATCCCGGCGCGGGGGGCGGGGATGCGAAAGGGCCCCGCAGGTCTGACGACCTGCGGGGCCCTTTCGTCACTGCCTACCGGGGGTCAGCCCCGCCAGTCGTACTCCTCGAGGCGGACGGCCTCGCCGGTGCCCTGACCGAAGACGTCCGGGCTGTAGTACTGCCCGTCCTCGTAGCCGGCCATGGTGTAGACGGCGGCGCGCGCCTCCTCGGTCGGCTCGACCGTGATGTTCCGGTAGCGGCTGATGCCCGTACCCGCCGGGATCAGCTTTCCGATGATCACGTTCTCCTTGAGGCCGAGCAGGCTGTCGCTCTTGCCCTGGATCGCGGCGTCGGTGAGCACCTTGGTCGTCTCCTGGAAGGAGGCGGCCGACAGCCACGACTCGGTCGCGAGCGAGGCCTTGGTGATGCCCATGAGGACCGGACGCGCCGAGGCCGGCTCGCCGCCCTCGGCGACGACGCGGCGGTTCTCGGTCTCGAAGATCGTCCGCTCCACCAGCGCACCCGGCAGGAACTCCGTGGCGCCCGAGTCGATGATGGTCACCCGCTTCAGCATCTGCCGGATGATCACCTCGATGTGCTTGTCGTGGATCGACACACCCTGCGACCGGTAGACCTCCTGGACCTCGCGGACCAGGTGCAGCTGCACCTCGCGCGGGCCCATGATCCGCAGCACCTCGTGCGGGTCGACCGCACCCTCGGTGAGCTGCTCGCCGACCTCGACGTGGGCGCCGTCCTCGACCCGCAGCCGCGAGCGACGCGACAGCTTGTCGTAGACGACCTCGTCGGAGCCGTCGTCCGGGGTGATGGTGAGCTTGCGGAACTGCTCACCGTCCTCGATCCGGACCGTGCCGGCCAGCTCGGCGATCGGGGCCTTGCCCTTGGGGACACGGGCCTCGAAGAGCTCCACCACACGCGGCAGACCGTGGGTGATGTCCTCACCCGCGACACCACCGGTGTGGAAGGTGCGCATGGTCAGCTGGGTGCCGGGCTCACCGATCGACTGGGCGGCGATGATGCCGACCGCCTCGCCGACGTCCACCAGCTTGCCGGTCGCGAGCGACCGGCCGTAGCAGGTGGCGCACGTGCCGAGCAGCGACTCGCAGGTCAGGACGCAGCGGACCTTGACCTCCGCGACACCGGCGTCGATCAGCGTCTGGATCAGCACGTCGCCCAGGTCGGCGTTCGCCGGGGCGATGACCGTGCCGTCCTCGGCCACCACGTCGGCGGACAGGGCGCGGGCGTAGACGCTGGTCTCCACGTGCGGGTCACGGGTGACCACGCCGTCGACCAGCGTGCCGATCGGCATGAGGACGCCGCGGTCGGTCCCGCAGTCCTCCTCGCGGATGATGACGTCCTGCGAGACGTCCACCAGACGACGGGTGAGGTACCCGGAGTCGGCGGTCCGCAGCGCCGTGTCGGCCAGGCCCTTGCGGGCACCGTGCGTGGAGATGAAGTACTCCAGCACCGACAGACCCTCCCGGAAGTTGGCCTTGATGGGCCGCGGGATGATCTCGCCCTTGGGGTTGGCGACCAGACCGCGCATACCGGCGATCTGGCTGATCTGCATCATGTTGCCTCGGGCGCCCGAGTTAACCATGACCCAGACCGGGTTGGTGGTCGGGAAGTTGTCCACCATCGCCTGGCTGACCTCGGCCCGCGCGCGGGTCCAGATCTCGATCAGCTCGCCACGACGCTCGGCGTCGGTGATGACGCCCCGCTCGTACTGCTTCTCGATCTTGGCCGCCTCGGCCTCGTGCCGGTCGAGGATCTCCTGCTTGACCGGCGGCGTGACGACGTCGTCGATGGCGATGGTGACGCCCGACCGCGTGGCCCAGCGGAACCCGGCCGCCTTGAGGGCGTCCAGCGTCGCCGCGACCTGCACCTTGGGGTAGCGCTCGGCGAGGTCGTTGACGATCGCCCCGAGCTCCTTCTTCGGCACCTGGTAGTTGACGAAGCGGTAGTCCTCGGGCAGGGCCTCGTTGAACAGCACGCGGCCCAGGCTGGTCTCGACGACCGCGGGCTGACCCGGCGTCCAGTCCTCCGGCTGCTCCCACGGCTCGTTGACCTTGCCGTTGTCGACGCCGAAGACCTCGTCCAGGCGGATGTAGGCCCGCTCCTGCAGCCCCAGGGCACCCAGGTCGTAGGCCATGACGGCCTCGGAGGCCGAGGAGAACGCCGCCGGCCGGCCACCGTCGGCCTCGTGCCGCGAGGGCACCAGGGTCGTCAGGTGGTAGAGGCCCAGCACCATGTCCTGGGTCGGCGCGGTGATCGGACGACCGTCGGCCGGGCTCAGGATGTTGTTCGAGCTCAGCATCAGGATCCGGGCCTCGGCCTGGGCCTCGGCCGACAGCGGCAGGTGCACCGCCATCTGGTCACCGTCGAAGTCCGCGTTGAACGCCGTGCAGACCAGCGGGTGGATCTGGATGGCCTTGCCCTCGACCAGCTGCGGCTCGAAGGCCTGGATGCCCAGGCGGTGCAGCGTAGGCGCCCGGTTGAGCAGCACCGGGTGCTCGGTGATGACCTCTTCCAGCACGTCCCAGACGACGGGGCGGGCGCGCTCGACCATCCGCTTGGCGGACTTGATGTTCTGCGCGTGGTTGAGGTCGACCAGCCGCTTCATGACGAAGGGCTTGAAGAGCTCCAGGGCCATCTGCTTGGGCAGTCCGCACTGGTGCAGCTTCAGCTGCGGCCCGACGACGATGACCGAACGGCCGGAGTAGTCGACGCGCTTGCCCAGCAGGTTCTGACGGAACCGGCCCTGCTTGCCCTTGAGCAGGTCGCTCAGGGACTTCAGGGGACGGTTGCCCGGGCCGGTGACCGGCCGGCCGCGACGGCCGTTGTCGAACAGCGCGTCCACGGACTCCTGGAGCATCCGCTTCTCGTTGTTCACGATGATCTCCGGCGCGCCGAGGTCGAGCAGACGCTTCAGCCGGTTGTTCCGGTTGATCACGCGGCGGTACAGGTCGTTCATGTCGCTGGTGGCGAAGCGGCCACCGTCGAGCTGGACCATCGGGCGCAGGTCCGGCGGGATGACCGGGACGCAGTCCAGCACCATGCCCATGGGCGAGTTGCGGGTCTGCTGGAACGCCGCGACCACCTTGAGCCGCTTGAGCGCGCGCAGCTTGCGCTGCCCCTTGCCGCTGCGGATGGTCTCGCGCAGGGAGGCGGCCTCGGCGTCGAGGTCGAAGCCGGACAGCAGCTTCTGCAGCGCCGCTGCGCCCATGCCGCCCTCGAAGTACTCGCCGAAGCGGTCCCGCAGCTCGCGGTAGAGGCCCTCGTCGGCGATGAGCTGCTTGACCTCGAGCTTGCGGAAGGTGTCCATCACCTCGTCGAGGCGGTCGATCTCCCGCTGCGCGCGGTCGCGCAGCTGGCGCATCTCGCGCTCGCCGCCCTCGCGCACCTTGCGGCGCACGTCGGACTTGGCACCCTCGGCCTCGAGCTCGGCGAGGTCGGCCTCCAGCTTCTGCTGGCGGGCCTCGACGTCGGCGTCGCGCCGGTTCTCGAGGTTGGACTTCTCGGCGCTGATCTCGGCCTCGATGGTCGGGAGGTCGCGGTGGCGCGCCTCGTCGTCGACCGAGGTGATCATGTAGGCCGCGAAGTAGATGATCTTCTCGAGGTCCTTGGGCGCCAGGTCGAGCAGGTAGCCCAGGCGGGACGGCACACCCTTGAAGAACCAGATGTGGGTGACCGGCGCGGCCAGCTCGATGTGGCCCATCCGCTCACGACGCACCTTGGCGCGGGTGACCTCGACGCCGCAGCGCTCGCAGATGATGCCCTTGAACCGGACGCGCTTGTACTTGCCGCAGTAGCACTCCCAGTCCCGGGTGGGACCGAAGATCTTCTCGCAGAAGAGACCGTCCTTCTCCGGACGCAGGGTCCGGTAGTTGATGGTCTCGGGCTTCTTCACCTCACCGTGGCTCCACTGGCGGATGTCGTCGCCGGTGGCCAGCCCGATGCGGAGCTCGTCGAAGAAGTTGACGTCGAGCAAGGTGTGACCCCTTTCAGGGGATCGTTACTGCACATTCTGGAAATGTTGTGGCTGGAAGGCCCCCTCCCCGGGTCCCATCCCGAGCGTGCGAGGGGTGGGGAGGGAGGGGGTCCTTTCTCAGACGTCTTCGACGGACGACGGCTCGCGGCGGGACAGGTCGATGCCCAGCTCCTCCGCGGCCCGGAAGACCTCGTCGTCGGTGTCGCGCAGCTCGATCGCCTGCCCGTCGCCGGAGAGCACCTCGACGTTGAGGCAGAGCGACTGCAGCTCCTTGAGCAACACCTTGAACGACTCCGGGATGCCCGGCTCGGGGATGTTCTCGCCCTTGACGATCGCCTCGTACACCTTGACCCGGCCGAGGATGTCGTCGGACTTGATGGTGAGCAGCTCCTGCAGCGCGTAGGCCGCGCCGTAGGCCTGCATCGCCCAGCACTCCATCTCGCCGAAGCGCTGACCACCGAACTGCGCCTTACCACCCAGCGGCTGCTGCGTGATCATCGAGTACGGGCCGGTCGAGCGGGCGTGGATCTTGTCGTCGACCAGGTGCAGCAGCTTCAGGATGTAGACGTAGCCGACGGCGATCGGCTCGGGGAAGGGCTCCCCGGAGCGACCGTCGAACAGCCGCGCCTTGCCGGTCGGCGCCACCATCCGCTTGCCGTCGCGGTTCGGGATCGTCGAGCCCAGCAGGCCGATGATCTCGTCCTCCTTGGCGCCGTCGAAGACCGGCGTCGCGGTCCGGGTGCCCGGGGCCGCGGCCTTGGCGGCCTCGGGCAGGCTCTTCGCCCAGTCCGGGTCGCCGTCGACCTCCCAGCCCTGCTTGGCGATCCACCCGAGGTGCATCTCGAGCACCTGGCCGACGTTCATGCGGCCCGGCACGCCGAGCGGGTTGAGGACGATGTCGACCGGGGTGCCGTCCTCGAGGAAGGGCATGTCCTCCTGCGGCAGGATCTTCGAGATGACGCCCTTGTTGCCGTGGCGCCCGGCGAGCTTGTCGCCGTCGGAGATCTTGCGCATCTGGGCGACGTAGACCCGGATCAGCTCGTTGACGCCGGCGGGCAGCTCGTCGCCGTCCTCACGGGAGAACACCCGGACGCCGATGACCTTGCCGGACTCGCCGTGCTTCACCTTGAGCGAGGTGTCGCGGACCTCGCGGGCCTTCTCGCCGAAGATCGCGCGCAGCAGGCGCTCCTCGGGGGTCAGCTCGGTCTCGCCCTTGGGCGTGACCTTCCCGACCAGGATGTCGCCGGGGACGACCTCGGCACCGATGCGGATGATGCCGCGCTCGTCGAGGTCGGCCAGCACGTCCTCGGAGACGTTCGGGATGTCCCGGGTGATCTCCTCGGCGCCCAGCTTGGTGTCGCGGGCGTCGACCTCGAACTCCTCGATGTGGATCGAGGACAGGACGTCGTCCTGCACGAGGCGCTGCGACAGGATGATCGCGTCCTCGTAGTTGTGGCCCTCCCACGACATGAAGGCGACGAGCAGGTTCTTGCCCAGCGCCATCTCGCCCTGGTCGGTGCAGGGACCGTCGGCGATGACCTGGCCGACCTCGACCCGCTGGCCCTCGTCGACCCGCGGGGTCTGGTTGACCGAGGTGCCCTGGTTCGAGCGGCGGAACTTCAGCAGCCGGTAGGTCTGCCGGGTCCCGTCGTCGGCCATGACGGTGATGTAGTCCGCGGTGGAGTCCTCGACCACACCCGCCTTCTCGGCCACGACCACGTCACCGGCGTCGACGGCGGCACGCAGCTCCATGCCGGTGCCGACCAGCGGGGCCTCGCTGCGCAGCAGCGGCACCGCCTGACGCTGCATGTTGGCGCCCATGAGCGCGCGGTTGGCGTCGTCGTGCTCGAGGAACGGGATCATCGCCGTCGCGACCGAGGTCATCTGCCGCGGGGAGACGTCCATGTAGTCGACCTGCTCGGGCGACAGGTAGTCGACCTCGCCGCCCTTGGTGCGGACCAGGACCCGCTCCTCGGCGAGGCGGCCCTGCGCGTCGAGCGGGCTGTTGGCCTGCGCGACGACGAAGCGGTCCTCCTCGTCGGCGGTCAGGTAGTCGATCTGCGTCGTGACCTGGCCGTTCTCGACCTTGCGGTACGGCGTCTCGATGAAGCCGAACGCGTTCACGCGGCCGAACGAGGACAGCGATCCGATCAGGCCGATGTTCGGGCCTTCCGGCGTCTCGATCGGGCACATGCGGCCGTAGTGGCTCGGGTGGACGTCGCGGACCTCCATGCCGGCCCGCTCACGGGACAGACCACCCGGTCCCAGCGCCGAGAGGCGGCGCTTGTGGGTCAGGCCCGCGAGCGGGTTGGTCTGGTCCATGAACTGGGACAGCTGGCTGGTGCCGAAGAACTCCTTGATGGAGGCGACGACCGGCCGGATGTTGATCAGGGTCTGCGGCGTGATCGCCTCGACGTCCTGGGTCGTCATCCGCTCGCGGACCACGCGCTCCATGCGGGAGAGGCCGACCCGGATCTGGTTCTGGATCAGCTCGCCGACGGTGCGCAGGCGGCGGTTGCCGAAGTGGTCGATGTCGTCGACGCCGTGGTCGGGCTCGCCGGCGTGGAGGCGCACGACGTACTCGATGGTGGCGACGATGTCGTCCTCGGTCAGCGTGCTGGTGCTCTGCGGCACCTCGACGCCCAGCTTCTTGTTGACCTTGTACCGGCCGACCTTCGCCAGGTCGTAGCGCTTCGGGTTGAAGAACAGGTTCTCCAGAAGCGCCTGCGCCGACTCACGCGTCGGCGGCTCGCCCGGCCGCAGCTTGCGGTAGATGTCGAGCAGGGCCTCGTCCTGCCCGGCGATGTGGTCCTTCTCCAGGGTGGCGAGGACGGTCGGCGACCACTGGAAGTGCTCGCGGATGCGGTCCTCGGTCCAGCCGAGCGCCTTGAGCAGCACGGTGACCGGCTGGCGCCGCTTGCGGTCGATGCGGACGCCCACGGTGTCGCGCTTGTCGACGTCGAACTCCAGCCACGCGCCCCGGCTGGGGATGACCTTGGCGCTGAAGACGTCCTTGTCCGACGTCTTGTCCAGGGTCTTGTCGAAGTAGACGCCGGGGCTGCGGACCAGCTGGGAGACGACGACGCGCTCGGTCCCGTTGATGACGAACGTGCCCTTGTTCGTCATGATCGGGAAGTCGCCCATGAACACCGTCTGGCTCTTGATCTCGCCGGTGGTGTTGTTCATGAACTCGGCGGTGACGAACAGCGGCGCCGCGTAGGTCATGTCCTTGTCCTTGCACTCCTCGAGGGACGCCTTGACGTCCTCGAAGCGCGGGTTGGAGAAGGACAGCGACATGGAGCCGCTGAAGTCCTCGATCGGGGAGATCTCCTCGAGGATCTCGGCGAGGCCGCCGACGGCGTCGGCCTGCTCCTCGGGCGAGAGCGTGGCCCGCCACTCGGGGCTGCCCACGAGCCAGTCGAACGACGCGGTCTGGAGCGCGAGGAGGTCCGGGACCGCGAGGGGCTCGGAGATCTTGGCGAACGAGACCCGCAGCGGCGCGCCGGGGATCTTCTGCTGGTCGGCCTCGCCGGTGCGGGGACCGCTCTGCGGGGCCGGGGTGGTCTGGGTGGTGCCGGACTCGGTGGTGCCGGGGGTGATGCTGGTGGGGCGAGAGCCTGCCAAGATGCGTCCTTCCAAGGACCTCACGACGTGCGGGCGGTGGGCTGCGGGGTCGTCCTGGGTCGTCGTCGGTAATGGCGAGGCTGTCCGCGACGGCCGCGAGAGCCCGCCGGACAGGTCAGCACGGGAGCTGCCCGGGGGATTCCCGGGCACCCGTCGTGACCCGTCTGGGCGGGCAGGCAGTCAGAGGGCAGCGCAACAGGAGACCCTACCCCTGCTGAAGCGCTAAGTCCACGTCGGGGGTACCGGTGCGAGCGGTGCCACATCCGCGGGTCGCGCAGCCGGCAGGGCCGACGGGGTGTGCGCCGGATCCATCATGACAGCGGACGCACCGC
The DNA here is from genome assembly GCF_054050895.1 of Blastococcus sp. SYSU DS0669. Lineage (NCBI taxonomy): Bacteria > Bacillati > Actinomycetota > Actinomycetes > Geodermatophilales > Geodermatophilaceae > Blastococcus > Blastococcus sp. SYSU DS0669. Next base: position 55,779 of record NZ_JBJHAE010000008.1, read on the forward strand.
GGTGGTACCGCCACGCCGAGCGGCGACCGCCGGACCGGCCCCTCCGGCAGGGTCCTTCAGCTCGTGGTGAGCAAGGTCAGCTCGCTGATCTTCCACTCGCCGTCGACCGTCACCATGCGGACCTGGACGGTCTGCACGCAGGACTGCGCTCCCTCGGGGGTCATCTGGCACTCCGACCCCTCGGGCGGCTGCTGCTGCCCGGTGGTGACCGAGCGGACGACGTACTGGCCGAAGACGACGAGCGTCGCGGTGTCCTGCGCGTCGTTGATCTGCTGCAGCCCGACGTCGTTCACCTCGTAGCTGGTGGTCGCCGACACCTGCTCGTAGGTGTCGATGATCCCGCCCTGGGACAGGTCCCGCTCGTACTGCTCGCGCAGCTCGCCCGTGAGCACCGCGAGCTTGCCCTGGACGCTGCCCTCCGAGTCCTCGTAGTCGTAGGCGTAGAGCGCCCGCACGCCGTCGCCGGCCGCGTCGATCACCGCGGTCTGGACGTAGCCGGGGTCCAGCCGCTCCCGCAGGAGGAGACCGGTGCCGACGGCGGCCAGCAGGCAGGGCACTGCGAGCACGGCCACCAGCGCCCGGCCCGGACGCCGGCGGCCGGCGGACGACGCGTCGGCGGCCGGCGCGCTGCCGCGGGCCGCGTGGCGCCGGGCGGAGCCCGCCCGCCGGGCGGCACGACCGGCCGTGTCCGCCGGGCCGGTGGCCGTGTCCGCCGGGCCGGTGGCCGTGTCCGCATGGTCGGTTGCGGGGGGCGCGCCGGCCGGACCGGCCGGCGGGGCGCCGTCCTCCCGCTCGCGCCGGCTACCGGCGACCCGGGGGCGGGGGCTGGGCCGGGCCGCGGGCCTGGGGCGTGCCGTGGGCCGCGGCCGCTCCTCCGGTGTCTGGCTCATCGCGACCTCACCCTCCCCGGATCGCGGACAGCAGCCACCGGCCGTCGACCTTCGTCAGCTCGACCTCGATCCGGTAGCGCAGCAGCTGGGCCTGCTCGTCGACGTTGCTCTTCTGGGTGGACTCGATGACCAGGAGCGCGGCCGCCTCGTCCTCGTCGGCCCGGGTGACGCCGGCCCCGACGACCTCGGTGCTGACCACGGCCTCGGACTCGACGATCTGCTGACGCCGGGCCTCGAGCTGGGCGATCGTCTCCTCGCCCAGCTCCCCGGTCGCCACCTGCTCGATCTGCCGGATGTCCTCGTCGAGCGTGACATGGTCGAACGAGGTGAGGTCGACCACGTGCGCCCGGGCGGCCTGCAGCGCGTCGACGTAGTCGTCGGTGCGGATGGACGACGGCTCCGCCCGGGTGGACCACAGGAACGCCAGGGCGGCGACGAGCAGCACCAGGAGGCCCGCCAGCAGCGGCACGACCGGGACCGCCGGCCGGGTGGCCGCGACGCCGGACGCCGGCTCGTCGGCCGGCTGCTCCCCGGCGTCCACGTCGGCGGGCGGTGTCTCCTCGGCGACGGCGACCGGGGCGCCGCTCGCCCGGTCGCCCCGGGACGTCCGGGACCGCGCGTCACTGCTCACCCGCGCATCCTCCTCTGTCGTCTCGTGGGCCGGGCCGATGGCGCACCGTGATCGACCCGGATGGGTGGTTCACGCGCCGGTGCGGGCGAACGGGCTGGCGTTCAGCAGCTCGCCGAGGAGCTCGTCGAGGCCGGTGAGCACCGGCGGGCGCGTGCCCCCGCCGCTCTGCGTCCCCGTCCCGCCGACCCCGCCGGAGCGCCCGATGTTCTGCTCGCCCCGGATGTTCGACCCGGTCTCGTCGACGCCGTCCCCGGGGGCCGGGTCGGCCCCGTTCACGACCTCGCACCGCACCACCTCGGTGTCCAGCGCCTGCACCGCTCCGGGCCCGGAGAGGGACCCCGTCGACACGTAGCCGCTGGTGCACGCGTGCGGGTCGCCGGCGTTGAGCACGAACCCGAAGTGGGCCCGCATGGTCCCGCCGTCGTCCCGGACGACGGTGAAGCCACCGGAGACGACGTCGGGGTAGGTGACGAGCAACTGCTCCACGCCGCCCAGGCGCGGGACGGTGACCCGGTTGAGGACGTCGAGGTTGCGGATCAGCGGGCCGAGCCCGGGGCCGGCCTCCGCGACCAGGCGCTGCAGCGCGTCGCCGGCGTCCGGGGCGGTGACCAGGAGGCTGCGCAGGTCGGGGTCGCTGGAGACGAGCGTGTCGCTCACCAGCCGGAGGTCGGCGGCCCACTGCTCGATCGCCGAGCGGCTGGCCACCTGCGTCTCGAGCACCGTCCGGCCGTCGGTGATCAACCGCAGGGTCTCGGGGAGCGACTCCTGGGCCCGGGTGAGCAGGAGGTCGCCGTTGTCGATCAGCCGGCCGAGGTCGTCACCGGCTCCCGCGAAGGCCCGGCCCAGCTCGTCCACGACGATCCGCAGGTTCTCCTGGTCCAGGGAGCCGACCAGCTCGTCGACGTTCAGCAGCAGCTGCTCGACCGGCACGGGGATCGCGGTGCGCTCCTGCGGGATGACCGCGCCCTCCTCGAGGTAGGGGCCCTCGCCGTCGTCGGGCACGAGGTCGACGTACTGCTCCCCCACCGCGCTGCGGGTGGCGACCACGGCCCTGGCGTCGGCGGGGATGGGCTCGGCGCCCGGGTCGATGGTGAGCGTCACGCGCACCCCGTCGTCGACCAGTTCCATGTCGGTGACCCGGCCCACGGAGACCCCGCGGTAGGTCACCTCGGCGTTCTCGAAGATGCCGCCGGAGTCGCGGAAGTCGGCGGCCACCTCGTACCCGGTGCCGAGCACCAGCCGGTCGAGGCCGACGTAGGTGAAGCCGAGGTACGCCATCCCGAGGACGGCCACCATGGCGAACGCCGCGAGCTGCAGCTTGGTGGTCCGGGTGATCACGGCCGGCCTCCCAGCAGGTCGGGGAGGCCGGCGATGCCGCCCTGGCCGGGCACCCGGCCGACGATGCCCTCCGGCAGCAGGGCGCCCGGGCCGGCCTGCGGCGCCGGCGTCCCCGGTCCCCCGGCCGGTGCGCCGGACGCGTTCCCCGGCGGGCTGCCCGGCACGCCGCACCGCTCCCCGGTGAAGTCAGCGGGCGCGGCCTCCTCGAGGGCACCGGTGAGCGGGTCGACGAAGTAGCGGCAGAGCACCTCGGTGAGGTCCAGGTCCAGGCTGGCGGTCATGTTGGTGAACAGCCCGTAGCCCCCGGTCCGCAGGTCCTGCCGGTAGTTCAGCGCCGACAGCGAGCTGGCGGGGAACGGGTAGGTGAGCAGCAGGTCCAGCGAGCCGGCGAGGTCCGGCCCGGCCGAGGCGAGCTGGGTGAGGATCGGCTGGAGCAGCCGCAGGTCCTCCACGGTGTTCGCGCCCGCCTGGTCGATCACGCGGGTCCCCACGTCCCCGAGCCGGGCCAGGCTGTCGAGCATGGAGACCAGCAGGTCGCGCTGCTGGTTCACGACGTCCAGGCCGGGGCCGATGGTGTCCAGCGCCGTCTCGATCGTCTCGGTGCGCTGGGCCAGGCTCGCCGCCAACGCGTCGACGCTGTCCAGCGCCCGGCTGATCTCCGACCGCTGCGCGTCGAGCCCGCCGATGAAGGTGTCCAGCTGCCGCAGCGTGCTGCGGATCGCCTGCTCCCGGCCCTCCAGGGCCACACCGAGCTCCCGGGTGATCGTCTGCAGCTGGGCGAGCCCTCCCCCGTTGAGCACGAGCGAGAGGGCGCCCAGCAGCTCCTCGACCTCGACGTTGCGGTTGGTCCGGTCCAGCCCGATCCGGGCGCCGTCGGCGAGCGCGCCGCGCGGCTCCTCGTTCCCCGGGGGCGCCAGCTCGACGAACTTCTCGCCCAGCAGCGAGGTCTGCTGGACCATCGCCACCGCGTTGGCCGGCAGCTCGACGTCCCCGTTGACCGAGAGCGTCACCAGCGCGGTCCAGTCCTCCCCCAGCTCGATCTCCTCGACCCGGCCGACCGGCACGTCGGCGACGCGCACGCCCGACTGCGGCACCAGGTCCAGGACGTCGAGGAACTCCACCTGCACCGTGTAGGGCTCGTCGCCGAGGTCAGCCCCGCCGGGCAGGCCGAAGGAGTAGGCGCCGCGGAAGTCGCAGCCGGCGAGCAGCAGGACGCTCGCGGTCAGGGCGGTCGCCCGGGCGAGTGGCCGGGTCACGGCTGTCCTCCCGCGAGGTCGGGCAGGCCGATCAGCGAGCCGCCGGTGCGGCCCCCGGCTGCGCCGCCGCCGTAGAGCGCGGTCAGCAGCTCCTGCAGGTCGCTCACGCCGTCTCCGTCGAGGTCGTCCAGGGCACCGTCGGCGTCCGCGTCCCCCGACAGCAGCCGGGTGCAGATCTGCTCGATGGGCGGTAGCTGGAGGCCCTGGGTCAGCGGGTCGGTGACCACGTCGGGCACCAGGTCCAGGTCCAGCCGCAGCCGCCCGGTCGCCCCCAGGACCTGGCAGACGATGACCTCGGGGCTGGTGGCGCCCATGGAGTTGTCCCGGGTGTCCAGCGTCCCGTAGTCGGGGTTGTAGGCGTGGGACAGGTTGCCCAGCGCCGCGGGGGCGACGTCCAGCACCTCGGCCAGGGCGTCCCGCTGCTGGACCAGCGCGAGGGTCACGTCGGCCAGCCGGTCGACGTTCGTGCGCAGCAGGTCGGTGTTGTCCTGCACGAAACCGGCGACGTCGCCGAGCGCCTGCGACAGCAGCTGGATCGCGGCGGCGAGGTCCTCGCGCTCGCCCTCGAGCAGGTCGGCGACGGCGGCGAGGTTGTCGTTGAACACCCCGACCTGGTTGTCGATGGTGGCCAGCGCGCTGGTGAACCGCTGCAGGTTCTCGACCGAGTCGAAGAGCCCGTCGCGGTTCTCGGCCAGCGTCTGCACCGCCTGGGAGAAGCCGGTCAGCGTGCGATTGAGGTCGTCCCCGGTGCCCTGCAGGTTCGCCGCCCCGACGTCGATCAGGTCCGACAGGGCGCCGTCGGCGTTGGCCCCGGTGGGACCCAGCGCCGCGGAGAGCTCGTCCAGGGCGCCGTACACGGCGTCGAGCTCCACCGGCGTCGCGGTCCGCTCCAGCGGGACCTCCGCACCGTCGCGCATCGCCGGCCCGCCGTCGTACACGGGGGCGAACTGCACGTACCGGTCGGAGACCAGGGAGGGCGCGAGCACCACGGCGTTCGCGTCGGCCGGGATGTCGTAGTCGTCGTCGATCGCCATCTCGACCCGCACCCGGTCCCCTTCGGGACGCACCTCGGTGATCTCCCCGACGTCGATGCCGAGGACGCGGACGTCGCTGCCCGCGTACAGCCCGACCGCCTGCCCGAACCAGGCCGTGACCCGGTACTGGCCGGCCGGCCGGAGCACCGTCCAGCCCAGCGCGCCGACCAGCACGAGCGTGGCGGCCACCGCGACGCCGCGCTGCAGGGAGCCGCTCATCAGTTGCCCTCCTGGCAGGACACCGGCACGCCGGGGCCCCCGCACACCATGCTGCCGACCACGCCGGGCAGCAGGTTGTCCACGAAGCTGTCGAACCACCGGCCGTTGCCGAGGGTGTTGGTGAACACCCGGACGAACGGCGCCAGCCGGTCGACGGTCTGGGCGAGGTTCTCCCGGTTGCGCGCCAGGATGTCGGTCACCCGCGAGAGCTGCGCCAGCGCCGGCGTCAGCGCCTCGCGGTTGTCGGCCACCAGACCGGAGAGCTGCGTCGAGAGCTCCTGGGTGCTGGTGAGGATCGAGTCGATCAGCTGCCGCCGCTCCTGCACCGCGGTGAGCAGCGTGTTCGAGTCCAGGATCAGCCGGGTGAACTCCCCGTTCCTGTCGGCCAGCACGTCGGTCACCGTCCGCGTCGCCGAGAGCAGCTCGCGCAGCTGGGCGTCGCGGGAGGCGATGGTGTCCGACAGCCGGGCCAGCCCCTGCAGCGAGCTGCGCACCTCGTCCGGCGTCTCGGCGAAGGTCTCGGCCAGCACCTCGAACGAACCGGCCAGCTGGCCGGTGTCGAGGTCCTGCACCGTCGTCGACAGGTCGGCGAAGGCCTCGACGACGTCGTAGGGCGACGCCGTGCGGGTCAGCGGGATCCGCTCGTCGGGGTCCAGCTCGGCGGATCCGCGCGGCACGAGGGCAAGGTACTTGGCGCCGAGCACCGTCTCGATCTTGATGGCGGCCTCGGAGCGGTCGCCCACGAAGGCGTCCCGGACCCGGAACTCGACGGTGACCGCGCCGTCCTCCAGGGCCAGGCTCTCGACGGTGCCCACCTTGACGCCGGCGACCCGGACCGGGTCGTCGGGCCGCAGGCCGGCCGCCTCGGAGAACTGCGCCCGGTAGACCGTGCCGCCGCCGATGAGCGGCAGGGACTGGGCGTTGAACGCCAGCAGCACGAGCGCGGTGATCACCGTCAGGCTGACCGCGCCGATCGTCACGGGGTTGCGGCTGCGGAAGGGACGCGGTTCGCGGGCCATCAGCTGCACCCCCGCTCGCCGTTGCGCAGGCCCCCGGTGGGCACCTCGACGGCGTTCTCGGTGCCGTCGGGGTTGCTGACCGGCAGCACGACGTTGCCCGAGGCCCCGCAGAGGAAGAAGTTGAACCAGCTGCCGTTGACGGCGGTCCGGGTGATCAGGTCGAGCTTGGTGGGCGCGAGCTGGAGGAAGTCCTCGAGCACGTCCCCGCTGTCGGCCAGGGTCGTCGACAGGTCCTCCAGCGCGCGGATGTCGGCGGTGAGGGGAGCGCGGACGTCGACCAGCAGGTCGGTGGTGGACCGGGCCAGCCCGTCGATGGTCTGCAGCGAGTCGAAGATGGCCTGGCTGTCACCGGCCAGGCCGGTGACGAACTGCTGCAGGCTCACGACGAGCCCCGAGAGCTGCTCGTCGCGGGCGGCGACGCTGCCGAGCACGGTCGTGAGGTTGTCGATGACGCTGCCGATGACGGCGTCCTTGTCCGCGAGCGAGTCGGTCAGGGAGGCGACGTGCGCGAGCAGGCTCTGCACCGTCCCGCCCTCGCCCTGGAAGACCTGGATGATCTCGAAGGAGAGCCGGTTGACGTCCGCCGGCGACAGCGCCTGCAGCAGCGGCTGGAACCCGCCGAAGAGCGTGGTCAGATCCAGGGCGGGGGTGGTCTGCGCCAGCGGGATGAGCGCGTCCTCCGAGAGCACCCGGCCCGCGGAGCCGTCGCCCTCCTCCAGCGCGACGTACCGCTGACCCACGAGGTTGCGGTAGCGGATGGTCGCCTCGACCCCGGCCGGCAGCGGCACGTCGGCGCTGACCTCCAGCACCACCTCGGCGACCGGACGGTCGATCCCCTCGGCCAGCCCGATGCCGGTCACCTGGCCCACCCGGACACCGGCGATGCGCACCTCATCGCCCTCCACGAGGCCGGCGACGTCGGTGAACTGCGCCCGGTACCGCACCTGGTCGCCGTAGCCGGCGTTGGTGATGGTGCTGATGAGCACGTAGCTGGCCAGCACGGTCACCAGCCCGAACACCAGCAGCTTGGTCAGCGGCGCGGCCAGCCCGCGCAGCGCGCCCCTCATCGCAGGGCCACCTGGGTGCCGCGGAGCAGGGGGGCCAGCGTGGAGACCGCGAGGTCGGAGACCTGCTCGGGTCCGATCCCGGTCTGGTGGGCGAGGATGCTGCGCACGAAGTCCAGCTCCGCTGTCGATCCGGCGAGGTCGTAGGGCAGGGAGTTGCCGGCCCTGGGGTTGGGGTCCCCCGCTCCCTCCGGCACGTCCTCGGGGCCGCGGCCACCGAGGCAGACGGGGTTCCCCGAGAAGGGGTTGTCCGCGGAGTCGACGCCGTCCTCCGGTGGGGTCGGGCAGTAGTACTCGCCGCGGTCGGCGGCCCGGATGAGACCGTCGATGTCGTCGAGGCCCTGGCAGTCGGGGCCGCTCCGGTCCAGGTAGGCCGGCTGGTCGCCGGGCACGTAGGGGTTGCGCGGCGGCAGGGTGACGACGATGTTCAGGTTGAGCGACGGGTCGCCGTCGGCGCCGAAGGCCTCGCTGATCATCGGGTTGAACCGGGTGAGCCCCTCCAGCAGGCACGGGTAGACCGGGGAGTACTCGGCGAAGAGGCCCAGCACCGGCCGGGACGTCTCGGCCAGCGAGATGATGGTCCGCTCGTTGGCCTCCAGGAAGCCGGCCGCCGCGTCGCCTGCGGACCGGCCCACGGTGAAGGTCCGGCGCAGCTGCTCCTGCTGGTCGACCAGGGTCGTGCTGGTCACGGCGAGGTTGTCGAGCACCGCGAGCAGGTCGTCGGCGGCGGACTCGTAGGTGTCGGCGAAGTCGGCGAGTCCCGAGATGTCGGCCTGCAGCTCCGGCAGCACGCTGTTGAGCTGCGCGGTGTACTCCCCGACCGCGGCGAGGTTGGCGCCCAGCCGGTCGCCCCGGCCGCGCAGCGCGTCGGCGACCGCGCCGAGGGTCGTGGAGAGGTCCTGCGGCTGGACGGCCTGCAGGAGCGGCAGCAGGCCGTCGATCACCCGCTGCAGCTCGATCGCGTTCTCGCTGCGGTCCTGGCCGATGACGTCGCCGTCGGCGAGCCGTTCGGCGGTGGGTCGCTCGGGAAGCTCCAGCGAGACGAACCGCTCGCCGAACAGCGTCTTGGGCAGCAGCCGGGCGGTGACGTCGGCGGGGATCTGCTCCAGGTACTCGGGCCTGATCGCGAGCTCGAGCTCGGCGCCGTCGCTGCCGGCCCGCACCTCCCGGACGTCGCCCACGATGACGCCCCGGACCTTGACGTCGGAGGCCTCCTGCAGCTGGTTGCCGGCCGTGTCCGCCAGCAGCGTCACCCGGGCCACCTCGGTGAACGCCTTCTGGTAGGCCGCCACGGCCAGGCCCAGCAGCAGCGCGAGCACCACCAGGAAGGCCAACCCCTGCAGCCGCCGACGGACGACCATCCCTCTCGTTCCGCTCATGCGCCGTTCACCCCGCGATCCGCACCGTCGTCGTGGAGCCCCAGATCGCCAGCGACAGGAACAGGTCGATGACCATCACCGCGACGATCGAGAAGCGCACCGCCCGGCCGACCGCCAGCCCCACGCCCGCGGGCCCCCCGCCGGCGCGGAAGCCGTAGTAGCAGTGGCTCAGGATGATCACCACGGCGAAGACCAGGACCTTGAGGAACGACCACAACACGTCCTGCGGCGGCAGGAACAGGTTGAAGTAGTGGTCGTAGGTGCCGGCTGACTGCCCGTAGGCCTGCGTGGTGATCGTGCGCGTGGCGAAGTAGCTGCTGAGCAGCCCCAGCACGTACAGCGGGACGACGGCGATGAAGCCGGCGACGATGCGGGTGGTCACGAGGAAGGGCAGCGAGGGCACCCCCATGACCTCGAGGGCGTCGATCTCCTCGTTGATCCGCATGGCACCGATCTGCGCGGTGAAACCGCAGCCGACCGTCGCCGAGAGCGCCAGCCCGGCCACCAGCGGGGCGATCTCCCGGGTGTTGAAGTAGGCCGAGAGGAAGCCGGTGAAGGCCGAGGTGCCGAGCTGGTCCAGCGCGGCGTAGCCCTGGAGCCCCACCTCCGTACCGGTGAAGAAGGACAGGAAGGCGATCACGCCGACCGTGCCCCCGATGACCGCCAACGCGCCGGACCCGAACGTCACCTCGGCCAGCAGCCGGAAGGTCTCCCGCTTGTAGCGCCGCAGGGCGCGCGGCACCCAGCCCAGCGCCCGCCCGTAGAAGCTCAGCTGGTCGCCGAGGTCGTCCAGGGTGTCCAGCGGCCGCCGGTAGACGGTGGTGGCGAGCCGGCGGACCCGGACCCGGACCCGGTCGGTGGGTGAGAGGAGCGCCATCACGCCCCCTTCGGGGGGACGAGCTGGAAGTACAGCGCCGTCATCACGAAGTTCACCGCGAACAGCAGCAGGAAGGTGATGACCACCGCCTGGTTCACCGCGTCACCCACGCCCTTGGGGCCGCCCCCCGCGTTCAGCCCCTTGTAGGCGGCGACGGTCCCGGCGATCAGGCCGAACACCAGGGCCTTGATCTCGCCCGACCAGAAGTCCTCCACCTGGGCCAGGGCGCTGAACGAGGCCAGGTAGGCGCCCGGCGTACCGCCCTGCAGCACGACGTTGAAGAAGTAGCCCCCGGCCACGCCGACCACGCTGACCAGTCCGTTCAGCAGGACGGCGACCAGCATCGAGGCGAGCACCCGGGGCACGACCAGGCGCTGGATCGGGCTGATCCCCAGGACCTCCATGGCGTCGATCTCGTCGCGGATCTTGCGGGCGCCGAGATCGGCGCAGATCGCCGACCCCCCGGCGCCGGCGATCAGCAGCGCGGTGACGATGGGGCTGGCCTCCCGCAGGACGGCGAGCACCGAGGCCGATCCGGTGAACGACTGGGCCCCGAGCTGCCGGGTCAGCGAGCCCAGCTGCAGGGCGATGACCGCCCCGAAGGGGATCGCGACGAGCGCCGTCGGCAGGATCGTCACGCTGGCGACGAACCAGGTCTGCTGGACGAACTCGCGCACCTGGAACGGCCGCTTGGGCAGCGCCCGCAGCACGTCGAGGGCGAAGGCGAACAGCTTCCCGCTCGCCGCGAGCGGCCGGGTCGGCGAGTACTTGCCGTCCAGCAGCCCCGGGGCGACCGGCTTCTCGGTCGCGGTCACCCGGCGCCGCCGACGCGGGGCAGCACCACCGCGGGGGCCGGGCTCCCCGGCTCGGGACCCCAGTGCCGGCCACCCGCGCCGGGGGTCGGGCGGAAGAGGCCTGCGTCGGCCTGCGCGAGCAGGTCCGGCGGCAGCGAGGCGCGGATGGCATCGGCGGTGGCGGGGTCGAACTGGTGCAGCATGCGGGCCACCCGCTCCTGGCGGCGGCGCACGGCCTTGCGCTCCGGCAGGCCCGGGGAGGGGTCCAGCTGGGGCGGCACGGCATCCCCGCCGCTGGCGCCCTTGGGTCCGATGCCGTTGTGCCGGTCGCCGCCGCGGGCCTCCAGTGCGGCCATCTCGGCCTCGACCTGGGCGACGTCCTTCTCCTCGCTCATCCCGATGGGGCCCTCGCGGCGGCCGTTGAGGAACTGGCGGACGACCGGCTCCTGCGAGGTCAGCAACTGCTCCCGCGGGCCGAACATGGCCAGGTGGCGGCGGAACAGGAGGCCGAGGTTGTCGGGCACCGTGCGGGCGGTGCCGATGTCGTGGGTGACGATCAGGAAGGTGGCGTCGATCTGCGCGTTGAGGTCGACGATCAGCTGGTTGAGGTAGGCCACGCGGACCGGGTCGAGGCCGGAGTCCGGCTCGTCGAACAGGATGATCTCGGGGTCCAGCACCAGCGCCCGGGCGAGGCCAGCGCGCTTGCGCATCCCGCCGGAGATCTCCCCCGGCAGCTTCCCCTCGGCGCCCTGCAGACCGACCATGTCCATCTTCTCGAGGACGATCCGCCGGATCTCCGACTCGCTCTTCCTCGTGTGCTCGCGCAGGGGGAAGGCGATGTTGTCGAAGAGGTTCATCGAGCCGAAGAGCGCGCCGTCCTGGAACAGCACGCCGAAGAGCTTGCGCACCTCGTAGAGGCGGGACTCGCTGGTGTTCACGATGTCGGTGTCGGAGATGACGATCGAGCCCCGCTCGGGCTTCAGCAGGCCGACCAGCGACTTGAGGAACACCGACTTGCCGGTGCCCGAGGGCCCCAGCAGCACCGAGATCTCCCCCGGCGGGAGCGTGAGCGTGACGTCGCTCCAGATGTTCTGGCTGCCGAACGACTTGGTCAGCCCCGAGACCTCGACTGCGACGCCCACGTGTCCCCTGCCTCCCGTTCCGGCCGGCCCGCCCGGTCCCCGCCCCGCCGCGTCGGAAGGCCCCCGGCGGGGCGCTCGACCGTGGTGGGTCCCGTGGTCCGGGGCCCTGGCCTGCGCTCCTACCGGTCAGTAACGACGCGGTCCGGCGAAGGTTACGTGTGTCACGCAGTTCCCGTGACCCCCGTCTCCCCGTTCGCGGTGCGCAACCACCCGGACATGCGACAGGGGCCGCCCTCCCGAAGGAGGACGGCCCCTGTGGTGAGGCGGTGGAACCGCCCCGGCGCAGGGACCCCGGCCCGAGCGGAGCGAGGGCTGGGGGTGCCGGGGTCCTTTACTTGACGGTGACGGTGGCGCCGGCGCCCTCGAGAGCGGCCTTGGCCTTCTCGGCGGCGTCCTTGGCGACCTTCTCCAGGATCGGCTTCGGCGCGTTGTCGACCAGGTCCTTGGCCTCCTTGAGGCCGAGCGAGGTCAGGCCGCGCACCTCCTTGATGACCTGGATCTTCTTGTCGCCGGCAGCCTCGAGGATGACGTCGAACTCGTCCTGCTCCTCGGCGGCGGCAGCGCCACCGTCGCCGCCACCGGCGGCCGGGGCGGCAGCAACGGCGACGGGGGCAGCAGCGGTGACCTCGAAGGTCTCCTCGAACTGCTTCACGAAGTCGGACAGCTCGAGGAGGGTCATCTCCTTGAACGCGTCGAGCAGATCCGCGGTGGAAAGCTTGGCCATGATGTCTCCTTCTGGGTCAGTCGGTGCTGGCCGCGGCGTCCGCGGCGTCAGCGTCGGGGGTGGTGTCAGCAGCAGCAGCCTCGGGAGCGCCGGCCTCGGCCGGCTTCTTCTCCTTGAGCGCCTCGGCGAGCCGGGCGACCTGCGACAGCGGGGCCTGGAACAGCCCGGCAGCCTTGGTCAGGTTGCCCTTCATGGCGCCGGCCAGCTTGGCCAGCAGCACCTCGCGCGGCTCGACGTCGGCCAGGGCGGTGACCTCGGCGGGGCCGACGGTGCGGCCCTCGACGACGCCGCCCTTGACGACGAGCAGCGGGTTGGCGCGCGCGAAGTCGCGGATGGCCTTGGCGGCCTCGACGACGTCACCCTCGATGAAGGCGATCGCGGTCGGGCCGTTGAGCAGCGGGGCCAGGTCGGGGTGCCCGACCGAGTCCGCCGCCCGCTTCGTCAGGGTGTTCTTGACGACGGCGTAGCTGCTGCCCTCACCGAGGGAACGACGCAGCTGGGTCAGCTGCGCCACGGTCAGCCCGCGGTACTCGGTGAGCACCGCCGCGCTGGACGACTGGAACCGCTCGGTGATCTCGTCGATCACCGCGGCCTTCGCCTGCGTGGGCATGGGCCTCCTCTCGTCTGTCGGGCGACTGCTGGACGCTGCACGACTGCGTGCGTCGAGGGGCCCGGAGACGAGGAACGCCCCGGCGCAGGGCGCACGGGGCGAGGGGCGGGCGCGAGCGCCTGCCGATCGAACCGTCCTCCTGCGCGGGTCGCCCGGTGCTCCGGGACCTTCGATCGCACGCGGACGTGCGACGACCAGCGGTCTTGGGGGGAACGGTGGCAAGAGTACCCCACACGACGACGGCCCCGCCGCGCGGGTGCGCAGCGGGGCCGTGGCGAGGCGATGGAACGGCCACCCTTCAGGGGCCCGCGCCGAGCATGCGAGGCGTGGGGGGAAGGGTGGTCCTTCTACTCGTCGACCGTCAGGTTGCGGGTGCGGTTCGGGTCGACCGGGATACCCGGGCCCATCGTGGTCGAGATGGTGACCTTCTTCAGGTACCGCCCCTTGGCCGACGACGGCTTGGCGCGCAGCACCTCGTCGAGCGCGGCCGCGTAGTTCTCGACCAGCTTGGCCTCGTCGAACGAGGTCTTGCCGATGACCAGGTGCAGGTTGGCCTGCTTGTCGACGCGGAAGTTGATCTTCCCGCCCTTGATGTCGTTGACAGCCTTGGTGACGTCGGGGGTCACCGTGCCGGTCTTCGGGTTGGGCATCAGGCCACGGGGGCCGAGGATGCGGGCGATGCGACCGACCTTGGCCATCTGGTCCGGCGTCGCGATCGCGGCGTCGAAGTCCAGGAAGCCGCCCTGGATGCGCTCGATCAGGTCGTCGGAGCCCACGACGTCGGCGCCGGCGGCCTCGGCCTCGGCGGCCTTGTCACCGGTCGCGAAGACGATGACGCGGGCGGTCTTGCCGGTGCCGTGCGGCAGGTTGACCGTGCCGCGGACCATCTGGTCGGCCTTGCGCGGGTCGACGCCCAGGCGCATGGCCACCTCGACGGTGGCGTCGTAGGCGGTCGTCGACGTCTCCTTGGCCAGCGAGGTGGCCTGGAGCGGGCTGTACAGGTTGTCGCGGTCGACCTTCTCGGCCGCTGCGCGGAACTTCTTGCCGTGCTTCGCCATGGTGGTTCCTCTCGCCCGGACGGTGCCGGGGATCGTGTGGTTCGCGGGCCAGGCGTGGCCCTCCCACGAGTGCAGGTGGTGCGGGTGCGGGCTGAGGTCAGCCCGTGACGGTGATGCCCATCGACCGGGCGGTGCCGGCGATGATCTTCTCGGCCTGGTCGAGGTCGTTGGCGTTGAGGTCGGCCATCTTCGTGGTGGCGATCTCGCGGACCTGGTCACGGGTGACCGTGGCGACCTTGGTCTTGTGCGGCTCGCCCGAGCCCTTCTCGACACCAGCGGCCTTCAGCAGCATGCGCGCCGCCGGCGGGGTCTTGGTGACGAACGTGAAGGTGCGGTCCTCGAAGACCGAGATCTCCACGGGGATGACGTTGCCGCGCTGCGACTCGGTCGCGGCGTTGTACGCCTTGCAGAACTCCATGATGTTGACGCCGTGCTGACCCAGCGCCGGACCCACGGGCGGGGCGGGGGTGGCCGCACCGGCGTTGATCTGGAGCTTGATGACCGCGGTCAACCGCTTCCTGGGGGGCATGCTCTGTTCTCCGGTTCAGTTGGGTGGTGAGGTCTTCGGACCCGTCCGTCAGATCTTCTGGACCTGGCTGAACGAGAGCTCGACGGGCGTCTCGCGGCCGAAGATGGAGACCAGCACCTGCAGCTTCTGCTGCTCGGCGTTGATCTCGTTGATGGTGGCGGGCAACGTGGCGAACGGGCCGTCCATGACGGTGACCGACTCGCCCACCTCGAAGTCGACGACGGCGGCCGGCGCGGCGGCGGCGCCGCCCGAGCTCGCGGCGGTGGCCTCGGCGGCCCGCGGCGCCTGCGGCGTGGTGGCCGGGGCGAGGATCTTCACGACCTCGTCGATCGTCAGCGGGGACGGCTTGGAGGTCGCGCCGACGAAGCCGGTGACCCCGGGGGTGTTGCGCACCGCGCCCCACGACTCGTCGTTGAGCTCCATGCGGACCAGCAGGTAGCCCGGCAGGACCTTGCGGTTGACCTGCGAGCGCTTGCCGTTCTTGATCTCGGTGACCTCCTCGGTGGGCACCTCGATCTGGTAGATGTAGTCCTCCACGTCGAGGGACTGGATGCGCGCCTCGAGGTTGGTCTTCACCTTGTTCTCGTAGCCCGCGTACGAGTGGACGACGTACCAGTCGCCGGGGGCGATCCGCAGCGCCTTGCGCAGCGACTCGACCGGGTCCTCGTCCTCCTCGACCGCGACCTCGGAGTCCCCGGCCGGCGCGGCCTCCGGGTCGGTGGCGAGCGTGTCGGGGTTCCCGGTCTCGATCTCCGGCGTCGCGTCGGCGACCTCGCCGTCGGAGATGGCGGCACCCGCGCCCAGGTCGGCGGTGTCGCTGGACCCCTCGGCGGCACCGGACTCACCGGCGCCGGTCTCGACGTCGGCGGTGCCGCGCTCGTCGAATCGGGCGTCGTCCAGATCGGTGCCTTCGACCGCGTTGTCGGTCTCGAAGGGCTCGCGGGGGTCGGTCACAGGGTGTCTCTTCCTTGTCAGGGGGCGTTCAGGCGCGGGGACGGCGGATCAACCGAAGACGGCGAGCACGCCCTGCGCGAAGAGCAGGTCGAGCCCGGCCACCAGCGCGACGATGAACGCGACGAACACGATCACCACGGTCGTGTAGGTGATCAGCTCCCGCCGGCCCGGCCAGATGACCTTGCGCAGCTCGGCGACCACCTCGCGCAGGAAGCGCATGATCGAGCGCCGGGGCTGGTGCTCCTCGGCGCGCGCCCGCTCCGCAGCCGCCCGGGAGCGGGTCGGGCTGCCGTCGCGAGCCGGCTCGGCGGCCGACCGGGCGGCGCGACGCGACCGCGTGGCGGGCTCGTCGTCCTCGTCCCCGTCGACGGTGATGCGGCCCCGCCGGCGGGTGCTGCGGTCCCGCGCGGCGACGACCTTGTCCTCGTCGGCCTCCGCGTCGCCGGCCACCTGGTCCTCGGCGGCCTCGAGGGCGGCGGCGTCGTCGACCCCCGGCGCCTCGCGGTCCAGCTGCTCGTCGGTGAGCTCGGCGTCGGAGGCGGCGCGCGCGTCGTCCTCGCGGCCCGGCTTCTCGTCGCTCACTGCGCCTCGCTCGCCTCGTCGTGGTGGCCTCTCCCGCGAGGGCCGTCGGTCGGTCGTGCCGGTGTCCTGCTGGCAGGGGTGACAGGACTTGAACCTGCAGCCTGCGGTTTTGGAGACCGCTGCTCTGCCAATTGAGCTACACCCCTATGCCCTGGGTGGGCCCCGGAGCGTCTCGCCGCCACGGTGGCGCCGGCCCGGGAAGGGATCCGGGGCACGCCGGTGGCGGGGTCAACAGGCCCCGGTGAAGCCAGTGTACGGGACCGTGACGGGCGGAAGCGAACGTCCCACCGGGCCTGCCCCCGGCCGGGGCATCTCCCCCGGTCGGCCACCCGCGCCGGACCGGGCGGGCAGCCCGCGGCCGTGGTCTTTGACACGATGGCCCCATGACCGACGTCTCCGCACCGGGGTCCGCCTCCCAGTCGACCGAGCTGCCGCCCACCGCGCGCCGCATCTCCCGTCGCATCGGCGCCATCGCCGAGTCCGCGACGCTCGCCGTGGACGCCAAGGCGAAGGCGCTCAAGGCCGCCGGGAAGCCGGTGATCGGCTTCGGAGCCGGCGAGCCCGACTTCCCGACGCCGGACTACGTCGTCGAGGCCGCGATCACCGCGGCCCGGACGCCGGCCATGCACCGGTACACCCCCGCCGGCGGCCTCCCCGCGCTGAAGGAGGCCATCGTCGCCAAGACGGCGCGCGACTCCGGCCTGCGGCTGACCCCCGCGCAGGTGCTGGTCACCAACGGCGGCAAGCAAGCGGTCTACGAGGCTTTCGCGACGATGCTCGACCCCGGCGACGAGGTCCTGCTGCCGGCGCCCTACTGGACCACCTACCCGGAGGCCATCCGGCTGGCCGGGGGCGTGCCGGTGCCGGTGGTGGCCGACGAGCAGAGCGGCTACCTGGTGTCGGCGGCGCAGCTCGAGGCGGCGCGCACCCCGCGCACCAAGGCCCTGCTCTTCTGCTCCCCCTCCAACCCCACGGGCGCGGTCTACCCGGCCGAGCAGGTGGAGGAGATCGGCCGCTGGGCGCTCGACGCCGGTCTCTGGGTGCTGACCGACGAGATCTACGAGCACCTGACCTACGGCGGGGCCTCGGCGCCGTCGATGCCGGTGCTGGTGCCCGAGCTCGCCGACCGGTGCGTCGTGGTGAACGGCGTCGCCAAGACCTACGCCATGACCGGCTGGCGGGTGGGCTGGATCGCGGGCCCGGCCGACGTCGTCAAGGCCGCCACGAACCTCCAGTCGCACGCGACGTCGAACGTCGCGAACGTGCCGCAGGCCGCGGCCATCGCCGCGCTGACCGGCGACCTGTCGGCGGTCGCCGAGATGCGGACGGCGTTCGACCGGCGCCGGCAGACCATCGTGTCGATGCTGCGGGAGATCCCCGGCGTCGCCTGCCCCGAGCCGCACGGCGCCTTCTACGTCTACCCGTCGGTCAAGGGGCTGCTCGGCCGCTCGATCGGCGGGCGCACGGCCGGCAGCAGCGCGGAGCTGGCCGAGCTGATCCTCGACCAGGCGGAGGTCGCGGTCGTCCCGGGCGAGGCGTTCGGGACGCCCGGGTACATCCGGATGTCCTACGCGCTGGGCGACGACGACCTGGTCGAGGGCGTCTCGCGGCTGCAGCGGCTGCTCTCCACGGCCGGCTGAGCAGCGGCGCCGCCGCCGGCCCCACCGCGGGCGTGGCGGCGGCGCGGGCGGTCAGGCCAGCCGGACGACCGCGCGGGCGAGGGAGAGCACCTTCTCGCCGTCGCTGGTGACGGTGAGGTCGACCCGCGCCCGCCCGTCCTCCAGCAGCGCGGCCACCCTTCCGCGGACGGTCAGCTCCGCCCCCCGGTCGTCGTCCGGGACGACCACGGGCCGCCCGAAGCGGACCTGGTACTCGACCAGCGCCACCGGATCCCCGGTCCAGCCGGTGACCGCCCGGGCGGCGAGCGCCATGGTCAGCATGCCGTGGGCGATGACGCCGGGCAGGCCGACCTCGCGGGCCACCCGCTCGTTCCAGTGGATGGGGTTGAAGTCGCCGGAGGCACCGGCGTAGCGGACCAGGTCGGCGCGGGTGACCCGGAGGACCAGCTCGGGGAGCTCGGTCCCGACCTCTGCGGTCATGCCGCACCTCGCGCGACGAGCATCGAGGTGGCCGTGCAGACCGCCTCGCCGTCCTCCGTGGCGAGCTCCACCCGGGCCGTCAGCAGGTCGTTGCCGGCGACGGTGCGGGCGGCGTCGATCGTGGTGGTGGCGACCAGCCGGTCGCCGGCCCGGATCGGGCGGTGGTGGGTGAACTTCTGCTCGCCGTGGACGACGCGGCTGTAGTCCAGCCCCACCTCGTCGTCCGCGAGCACCGCGAAGGCGGCCTCGAGGCTCACCACGACGGCGAACGTCGGCGGCGCCACGACGTCGGGGTGGCCGGCCGCACGGGCCGCGTCGGCGTCGTGGTGCACCGGGTCGGTGGCGCCGACGGCGGCCGCGAACTCGGCGATCTTCGCCCGGCCGACCTCGTAGACGGCAGAGGGCGGGTAGCTGCGCCCGACCAGTGCCCGGTCCAACGCCATGCTCCCGCCCTCGCTCAGCAGCCGCGAACCGTCAGCGGGTCTCGCGGTGCAGCGTGTGCTTGCGCTCGCGCGGGCAGTACTTCTTCAGCTCGAGCCGGTCGGGGTCGTTCCGCCGGTTCTTGCGGGTGATGTAGTTGCGGTTCTTGCACTCCTGGCAGGCCAGGGTGATCTTCGGACGGACGTCGGTGGCTGCCACGGGAGTGCTCCTAGCCTTGTGGGACAGGACCCGGGACCGGGCCCTGCTGCCGAACCGGCTGGATGCCGACACGGCGACGGACCCGGGATGCCGGGTCCGTCGGGAGTAGCGGTGACCGGACTTGAACCGGTGACACAGCGATTATGAGCCGCTTGCTCTACCAGGCTGAGCTACACCGCCGGGATGACCACCCGGGCCGGTCTCGCGACAGGACCGGTAGGTCAGGTTACTGCCAGAGCCCCTTTACGGAATCGAACCGTAGACCTTCTCCTTACCATGGAGACGCTCTGCCGACTGAGCTAAAGGGGCGTGCTCGGAGCCGTCGAAGACTCTACCAAGCCGCTCGTGGCGACCGGCGGGGGCCCTCCGGACCGTGCGGGACGACTGTAACAGCCGCTCCGGGCGGCCCGTCCGGAGGCCGGCGACGTGCTGGCACGACCCCGCGTCGGGGCCCCGCCGCGGGGTCGCGAGCGGCGGAGGGACCGTGGGTCCGTCTCAGGTGCGGACGAACAGCCGGCGGTAGGTGGCCCCCGGCGCGGCCGAGCGCACGCCGGTGCGTGCCAGCAGCCACTTCTCCAGCCGGTCCTCGGGCAGCGGCCGGCTGATCAGGAAGCCCTGGAGCTTGTCGCAGCCCATGGTGATGAGCTGGTTGCGCGTCATCTCGTCCTCGACGCCCTCGGCGACGACGCACAGCCCCAGGTTGTGGGCCAGCTCGATGATCGAGCGCGCGATGAAGGACTCCCCCTGGCTGGTGGCCATGGTGAGGACGAAGGACTTGTCGATCTTCAACTCGTCGATGGGCAGGTGCCGGAGCTGGGAGAGCGACGAGTAGCCGGTGCCGAAGTCGTCCATGGAGAGCCGGAGCCCCAGGTCGTGCAGCTCGTCCAGCACGGGGCTCTCGCGCACGGAGTCGTCGACGACGCTGCTCTCGGTCAGCTCCAGGATGAGCAGCTCCCCGGGGACGCGGTGGCGCTCCAGTGCGCCGCGGATGCGGTCCACGAGGTTCGGCTCGCTCAGCGAGAACGCGGAGACGTTCACCGCGACCGAGAGCGAGATGCCCTGGTCCAGCCAGCGCCGGCACCGGGCCAGCGCGAGGTCCAGGACGTGGTCGGTGACCGCGCCGATCCGGCCGATCTGCTCGGCGAGGCCGATGACGTCCTCGGGCGGGATGCTGCCGTAGCGCGGGTGGGTCCAGCGGACGAGCGTCTCCACCGAGACGATGTCCGACGTCTGGGCGTCGATGACCGGCTGGAAGACGACGCCGATCTGCCCGTCGGCCATGGCCTGCTCCAGCTCGGTGCCCAGCTGCAGGCGGCGCAGGCTCTGCTGGTCGAGCACCGGGTGGTAGCTGGCCACGCCGCCCGACTCCGCGGCCGCGAGCAGGGCCACGTCCGCGCGCTGCATGAGCGTGCCCGCGTCGGTGCCGTGCACGGGGGCTGCCGCGACGCCGATGGTCAGCGAGACCTCCAGGTCCAGCCCGGCCACCCGGACGCGCGTGGCCGCGGCCTCGCGCAGCCGCCGGGCCGCCTGCTCGGTGGCCTTCAACGACAGGCCGGGGAGCAGGACGGCGAACTGCTCCCGTTCCATGCGGGCCAGCAGGGCGCGCGGCGGGGCGTGCTCGCGGAGCAGGCCGGCGGTGACCAGGAGCAGCTCGTCGCTCGCGGCGTGCCCGAGGGTGTCGGTGACGTCGGCGTAGGTGCCCAGGGAGGCGAGGATGAGCCCGGCCCGGTCACCGGCCGGGTCCGCGGTCACGAGCGCGTCGATCTCCGCCGCGAGCCGCTGCCGGTTGGGCAGCCCGGTGAGGCGGTCGTGGTCGGCGTCGAAGCGGATGCGCGTGAGCAGCTGCTGCTGCCGGATCGCCGCGTTGACGTGGGTGAGCATCGACTCCAGGGCGCCGCGCTCGGTGCTGCCGAAGGAGACGGCGTCGCTGCGGCGGTCGCAGACCTCCAGGTAGCCCGGTTCTCCTGCGGCCGTGGTGACCGGTGCGCCCAGCACCTCCGCGACCCCCCGGCGGGCGAGCGCCGCCGCCTGGGCCTCGTCGGCACGCCCGGCCGAGACGTGGACGGCCCCCGACGAGGCGACCGCGCGGCGACGCAGCACGTCGTCGGGGTCCCCGGGCCCGTCGTACCAGTCGGCACCGCTCTCGGTGGCGACGACCAACCGCGGGCCCTCGTCGAGGTAGGGCGGCAGCCAGAGGGCGACCCGCTCCGCGTTCAGCAGCTCCTGCACCGCCTGCACGATGTGGCGGGTGCCCACCTCGTCGGGCTGGACCTGCTCCACCCGCCGCGCGAACTCGTAGACGCGCTCCAGGGACTGGCTCTCCCGGGTCACCTCCGCGAACCGGCGGTACAGCAGGACCAGGGCCGCCGTGAGAGGCGCGAGGATGAGGAGCGACCACAGCGTGACGTGCAGCACCAGGAGGATCGCCAGGCCGACGAGCACGGCGACCGGCGACACGACGACGACCGGCACCAGCAGGCTCGTCCAGATCGAGCGCCCGGGGTACCCCTGGGTCACGGTGATCGCCCCGGCCACCATGACGGCGGCGACGGCGTTGGCCGCGAAGACCGCCAGCAGGCAGGAGATCCAGGTCCAGGGCTGGCTGACGTCGCCGCCCGACATCAGGTCGAGCACGAACACCGCGACGGCGCTGTCGATGACCGCGACGGCGACGTTGAAGAGGATCTTGGCCGGCGAGAACCGCTGGAGCGCCAGCACGAGTCCGACGGCCGCCGCTCGGGTCACCGCCGTCCAGGCGCCACCGAGCTCGAGCAGGGCGATCACGAGGGCGAGCTCGCTGGCGGAGTTCACGAAGCTCTGGCGGCGGAACTCGATGTGGACGTAGACCCACTCCCCCAGCACCGCGGCCAGGAAGACGGCGCCCAGCAGGATGCCGCTCACAGGATCCACCCCGCGCGTCAGCAGGGCCGCGCCCAAGGGCGCCGCAATGGCCAGCGCGAGTCCTGTGGCGACCCAGGGGCTGCGGACGGTACGCGAGCGACTACGCTCGCTGACCTCCTGCTCAGCCACGTGCACGGCACTCTCCCCGGTCGTTGGGCGGGCGAAAGGCTAGCAGCGGTGTCGATCACCGCCACCCTCTCCGCACGCGGGAGAGGGACCCGCTCGCCGAGGTGATCGGCAAGTGCTGCCCCGAACATGAGGAGGGGGCAGCCGCCCCGGAGGGGACGACTGCCCCTTCTGGACCAGGGGGGCGGCCCGATCAGGCCTGGCGACCCCAGCGGACGCCACGACCCCAACGCACACCCCGACCCCAGCGGACTCCGCGGGCCGAGCTGTCCTCACGCTGCATGCTGCTGTTCATGGCGCCTCCCTCGTGGCACGACAAAATGGCTGAATGCGGCAGCCATCCACGCGCGGGGGC
Organism: Blastococcus sp. SYSU DS0669; assembly: GCF_054050895.1. NCBI lineage: Bacteria > Bacillati > Actinomycetota > Actinomycetes > Geodermatophilales > Geodermatophilaceae > Blastococcus > Blastococcus sp. SYSU DS0669. The sequence goes on from NZ_JBJHAE010000008.1 coordinate 77,999, forward strand.
AGAGCGTCGTCGAATACGGACCGCGCGGGCGACACTCCTTCCCGTCACGGGTCGCCACAAGCATCAGGGTCACGACACGCCGCTGGCGACGCCGAGTCGTAACCGTGCGCCACATTGATCACACGACGGGTGACCCACTTCACCGGCGGGGGGCGGCCCACGGCCCTCGACGCCGGCGGCGCGATCGGTCCCCGGACCGCCGAGCGGTGATCCACGCACCCGCGCCGTCCACAGGAACCGCCGGGTGCCACGAGGACGGGTGAACCGTCGTCCACAGTGTCCACAGATCGTGTCCACAGGTCGTGGACAACCGCGGGTCGGTGCTTACGCTGCCGCGCGTGCACCCCGACCAGGACGACCGCGAGCGCGGGTCGACGCTCCCGTTCGTCCTGGTGTGCTGGCTGGTCGCCGCGCTGATGGCCGTCGGGGCGATCGCGGCGTCCGACGCCTTCCTCGAGCAGCAGGAGGTGCAGTCGGTCTGCGACAGCGCCGCCCTCGCCGCGGCGAACCGGGCCGACGAGGCGGTGCTCTACGCGCAGGGGGTGGGCACCGAGCTCCCGCTCAGCCGCGCCGCCGCCCAGGCCGCGGTGGCCGACCAGCTGGCCGACGGCGACCTCGCGCTGGACAGCTGGGCGGCCGAGACCGACGGGGCCGAGGTGACCGTGCGGTGCACCCGGTACGTGGACATCGCGTTCGGCTGGCTGTTCCTGGCCGGGCAGCAGCTCGAGCGGACCGCCGTCTCCAGTGCGCGGGCACCGACGGCGCCCTGATCCGGCCCCGGGACGGCGACGGGCCCCCGACCGGGTGGTCGGGGGCCGTCGTACCGGGCGTGGCGGGTGAAGGATTCGAACCTTCGTAGGCTAAGCCGACGGATTTACAGTCCGCTCCCATTGGCCACTCGGGCAACCCGCCCCGATTGGTACGCGGGAGAGACTACAAGACGAGGGCCCCGGCACGTGACGGGTCCCCACCGACGGGCCGCCGTGGCGGCCTCGTCCCGCACGGAGAGGAAACGACATGGCCGACGCATCCTTCGACGTCGTGAGCAAGGTCGACCGCCAGGAGGTCGACAACGCCCTCAACCAGGCGGGCAAGGAGCTCTCGCAGCGCTTCGACTTCCGCGGCACCAACGCGACCATCGCGTGGGCCGGCGAGGACGGCGTCACGCTCCAGGCCGACACCGAGGAGCGCGTCGCCGCGGCGCTGGAGGTGTTCAAGGAGAAGCTGATCAAGCGCAACATCTCGCTCAAGGTGCTGGACGCCGGCGAGCCCCAGGCCTCGGGGAAGAGCTACAAGATCGGCGCGAAGATCAAGCAGGGCATCGAGTCCGACACCGCCAAGAAGATCGCGAAGATCATCCGGGACGAGGGGCCCAAGGGCGTCCAGGCGCAGATCCAGGGCGACCAGCTGCGGGTGAGCGGCAAGAAGCGCGACGACCTGCAGGCCGTCCAGCAGCTGCTGCGCGGCAAGGACCTCGACGTCGCCCTGCAGTTCGACAACTACCGCTGAGCCCCCGCCTGGGCCGACGCCGGAGGCCGGGCGCGCGACACCGGACGGCGGGCACGGCTGCGGTGCACCGGGCCGTACCCTCGTGGGTCGGTGTCCGTCCGGGACGCCCGACGACCCGTGGAAGGCCGGAGTGACTACCCGCAGACGCATCGCCGCCCTGGGTGGCGCGGTGGCCATCGGTGGCTTCGTCGTCTTCGCGGCGAACTACGTCCCGCCCAACGAGCGCGCCAGGGTGGACGAGGGGGCAGAGCTGCTCAGCGGCTCCCTCGTCGGGGCCGGCTCCAGCGCCCAGCAGGCGGCCATGCAGGGCTGGGCGGCCGGCTTCAGCGCCGTCCAGCCCCGGCTGGACGTCAGCTACGACCCCATCGGCTCCGGCGGCGGTCGCGAGCAGTTCCTCGCAGGTGGGACCGACTTCGCCGGCTCGGACGCCGCGTTGGACGCCGACGAGCTCGCGCAGGCCGCCGAGCGCTGCGGCCCCTCCGGCGTCTTCGAGCTGCCGAACTACATCTCCCCCATCGCCGTCGTCTACAACGTCGACGGCGTCGACGAGCTCAACCTCTCCCCGGGGACCCTCGCCGGGATCTTCGACCAGCGGATCACCCGCTGGAACGACCCGGCGATCGCCGCCGACAACCCCGGGACCGCGCTGCCCGACCTGGCGATCGCCCCGGTGAACCGCGCGGACGAGTCGGGCACCACCGAGAACTTCACCGAGTACCTGGCCGAGGCGGCGGACGGCGGGTGGCCGCACGAGCCCGACGGCAGCTGGCCGGTGCCCGGCGGCGAGGCGGCCCAGGGGAACTCCGGGGTCGTGGCCGCCGTCCGCGGTGGGCAGGGCACCATCGGTTACGCCGACCTGAGCCAGGCCGGCGACCTCGGCGTCGCGAACATCGGCGTGGGTGGGGAGTTCGTCGCCCCGTCGGCCGAGGCCGCCGCGGCCGTCGTGGAGAACTCCCCGCGCCTCGAGGGCCGCGGTGAGCACGACGTCGTCATCGAGCTGAACAGGGACACCACCGGGTCCGGCGAGTACCCCATCGTGCTGGTCAGCTACCACATCGGCTGCATGGAGTACGACGACCCGGAGGTCGCCGAGCGGCTCCGGGCTTTCATGACCTACGTGGTCAGCCCCGAGGGGCAGCGAGCCGCCGCCGAGGTCGCCGGGTCGGCCCCCATCTCCGACGGCCTCCGGGAGCAGGCGCTGGACGCGATCGACGCGGTCCGCCCGATCTGAGACCCGGCGCGCGTCAGCGCTGGCCGAGCTCGCGCCCCATCTGCTCCAGGCGGGCGATCCGCTGGGCCATCGGCGGGTGGCTGGCGAAGAGCGAGGCCATGCCCTGACCCCGGAACGGGTTGGCGATCATCAGGTGGCTCTGGGTGACCAGCCGCTCCTCCTGCGGCAGCGGGCGGGCCGCCGTCCCCCGCTCGATCACCCGCAGCGCATCGGCGAGCGCCAGCGGGTCCTGCGACAGCTGGGCACCCGAGGCGTCGGCCTGGAACTCGCGGCTGCGGCTGACCGCCATCTGCACCATCCCGGCGGCGAGCGGGCCGAGCAGCATGAGCAGCAGCCCGCCGATCATGTTGCCGCCGCCCCGGTCGGCGTCGGAGCGGCCGCCGAACAGCGACGCGAACATCGCCATGTGCGCCAGGTAGGTGATCACCGTGGCCATGGCGCCGGCGACCGAGCTGATCAGGATGTCCCGGTTGTAGACGTGGGAGAGCTCGTGGGCGAGCACCCCGCGCAGCTGCCGCCGGTCGAGCAGCTCGAGGATGCCCTGGGTGACGCAGACGGCCGCGTTGCGCGGGTTGCGCCCGGTGGCGAACGCGTTCGGCTGGTTCGTCGGGCTGACGTAGAGGCGGGGCATGGGCTGGCGCGCGTCGGTCGCGAGCTCGCGCACGATCGCGTACAGCTGCGGGGCCTGGGTCTCGGTGACCGGGAAGGCCCGCATCGCGCGCAGCGCCAGCTTGTCGGAGTTGAAGTAGGCGTAGCCGTTGACCGCGAGCGCGACGAACAGCGCGATGAGCAGACCCCCGCGCCCGCCGATGAGCGCCCCGGCCATGAGGATCAGCCCGCCCATCAGACCCAGCAGGAGGGCGGTCTTCAGTCCGTTGGTCATGCGTTGCACGCCTCGTCCAACGCCGTCCCCGCACCCCCCGTTCCCGGCGGGCCGGCCGCCGCTCCCCCGCTCGGGTGCCCCGTGGAATGCCCGGGACGCCACTGCCGTTGCCCCCTGTGGACGCGGTGACATCCTCGCCGCTGCGGAGTGTCCGGTTGCACAACCCGGGCGCGTACACACGCACGTAACCTCGCCCGGTGGAGGTAGACCGCTGATGACTGGCACCAACCCGACCGTCGCGCCGTCGGACCCGCACGGCGCCCCGGCCACCCCGGTGTCCGGCTCCGCGCCCGGTGGGCTCGTGAAGAGCGTCGTGGAGCTCGACCGCGTCGTGATCCGGCTGGCCGGTGACTCCGGCGACGGCATGCAGCTGACGGGCAACCGCTTCACCAGCGAGACGGCGTCGTTCGGCAACGACCTCAAGACGCTGCCGAACTTCCCCGCCGAGATCCGCGCGCCGACGGGGACCCTGCCGGGCGTCAGCTCCTTCCAGCTGCAGTTCGCCGACCACGACGTCATGACGCCGGGCGACGCCCCGGACGTGCTCGTGGCGATGAACCCGGCCGCGCTCAAGGCCAACCTCGCCGAGCTCCCCGGCGGCGGTCTGCTCATCCTCGACTCCGACGAGTTCACCCCGCGCAACCTGGCGAAGGTCGGCTACGCGACCAACCCGCTCGAGGACGGCTCGCTCGAGGGGTGGCAGACGGTCAGCGTGCCGCTGACGTCGATGACGCTGGACGCGCTCGCCGACTCCGGGCTGGGGAAGAAGGAGGCCGAGCGCAGCAAGAACATGTTCACCCTCGGCCTGCTCTCGTGGATGTACCACCGGCCCACCGAGGGCACGATCCGCTTCCTCGAGCGCCAGTTCCGCCGCAAGCCGGAGATCGCCGCGGCCAACATCGCCGCCTTCCGCGCCGGCTACAACTACGGCGACACCACCGAGGCCTTCGCCGTCTCCTACGAGATCAAGCCCGCCCCGATGAAGCCCGGGCGCTACCGCAACATCTCGGGCAACCAGGCGCTGGCCCTCGGGCTCGTGGCCGCCGGGCAGCGCTCCGGCCTGCCGGTCTTCCTGGGCGCGTACCCGATCACCCCGGCGTCGGACATCCTCCACGAGCTGTCCCGCCACAAGGCCTTCGGCGTGCGCACCTTCCAGGCCGAGGACGAGATCGCCGGCATCGGCGCGGCGCTCGGCGCCTCCTTCGGCGGCGCGCTCGGCATCACGACGACGTCGGGCCCGGGCGTGGCGCTCAAGGCCGAGACGATCGGGCTGGCGGTCATGACCGAGCTGCCCCTGGTCATCGTCGACGTGCAGCGCGGTGGCCCCTCCACCGGGCTGCCGACGAAGACCGAGCAGTCGGACCTGCTGCAGGCGATGTTCGGCCGCAACGGCGAGGCGCCGGTGCCGGTCATCGCCCCACGCTCCCCCGGTGACTGCTTCGACGCCGCCGTCGAGGCGGCGCGGATCGCGCTGACCTACCGGACGCCGGTCATGCTGCTGTCGGACGGGTACCTGGCCAACGGCGCCGAGCCGTGGCAGATCCCCGATGCCGACTCGCTGCCCGACCTGACGCCGGCGGTCGCGTTCGCCACCGAGCCCAACGGCGAGGACGGCGAGTTCCTCCCCTACCTGCGCGATCCCGAGACCCTGGCCCGCGCCTGGGCGATCCCGGGCACCGCGGGGATGCAGCACCGGATCGGCGGGCTGGAGAAGGCCGACCGGACCGGGAACATCTCCTACGACCCGGCCAACCACGACTTCATGACCCGCACCCGGCAGGCCAAGATCGACGGCATCGCCGCCTCGATCCCGGCCACCGACGTCGATGACCCAGACGGCGACGCGCGCGTCGCCGTCATCGGGTGGGGCTCCACCTACGGCCCCATCGGCGCCGCCGCACGCCGGATCCGGAGCTCGGGCCGCAAGGTGGCCCAGATCCACCTGCGCCACATCAACCCGTTCCCCGCCGACCTCGGCGAGGTCCTGGCCCGGTACGACCGGGTCATCTGCCCGGAGATGAACCTCGGGCAGCTGGCGCTGCTGCTCCGCGCGAAGTACCTGGTGGACGTGCAGAGCCACACCCAGGTGCGCGGGCTGCCGTTCCGGGCCGCCGAGCTCGCCGCGGTCATCCAGGACGCCATCGACACCGTGACCCCCGCAGCTGTGAACGGAGCACCCCAGTGACCGCCGTCGAACTCGGCATGCCGGACGCGCCGACCCCGATCGACGCCGCCATCGCCCGCTCGCTCGAGCAGCACGGTCCCAAGCAGACCGAGCTCAAGGGCAAGGACTTCAAGACCGACCAGGAGGTGCGCTGGTGCCCCGGGTGCGGTGACTACGTCATCCTCAACGCGGTCCAGAGCTTCCTGCCCAGCCTCGGCATCGCCCGCGAGGACATGGTCATCGTCTCGGGCATCGGCTGCTCGAGCCGCTTCCCGTACTACATGAACACCTACGGGATGCACTCGATCCACGGCCGCGCCCCGGCGATCGCCACGGGCCTGGCCGCCTCGCGCCCCGACCTGTCGGTGTGGGTCGTCACCGGTGACGGCGACGCGCTCTCCATCGGCGGCAACCACCTGATCCACGCGCTGCGGCGGAACGTCAACATGACGATCCTGCTGTTCAACAACCGGATCTACGGCCTCACCAAGGGCCAGTACTCGCCCACCTCCGAGGTCGGCAAGGTCACCAAGTCCACGCCGATGGGCTCGCTGGACCACCCGTTCAACCCGGTGTCCCTGGCGATCGGCGCCGACGCGACCTTCGTCGGCCGGGCGATGGACTCCGACCGGAAGGGGCTCACCGAGGTGCTGCGGCAGGCCGCCGAGCACCAGGGCACCGCGCTGGTGGAGATCTACCAGAACTGCAACATCTTCAACGACGGCGCGTTCGACCTGCTCAAGGACCCGTCCACCGGCCCGATGTGGACGATCCCGCTGGAGCACGGCAAGCCGCTGGTGTTCGGCCCGGACGGCGCCTCGTGCGTGGTCCGCGACGACTTCGGCGGGCTGCGGATCGCCGAGACCAACCAGGTCGACGCGAGCGAGATCGTCGTGCACGACGCGAACCGGGAGGACCCGTCCTACGCGTTCGCGCTGTCGCGGCTCTCCTCTCAGGACCTCCGCTACACCCCGATGGGCGTCTTCCGGTCGGTCCGGAAGCCCTCGTACGAGGCGATGATGGCCGAGCAGCTGCACGAGGCCCGGCTGCAGGGCCCGGGCGACCTCGACGCCCTCCTCGCCGGCGGCGACACCTGGGAAGTGCAATGACCCGGTCGTCCTCCGGACGACACCGCCATGACACTGCCGTCCTCCGGACGGCACCGCGACCACCTGCCGTCCCCCGGTGAGCTGAGCCGCTGCGTCGCGCCTGCGCGAAGGCCCTCCGGGCCCTCACTCGGCACGACAGATCGCGGTCACCTCCCGTGCGACGCCGCCAAGACGTCCCCCAGCACGGTCAGCGCGCCGCGCAGCTCCTCCCGGGTCGGAGCGGCGAACCCGACGACCAGGCCGGCGCGCCGGTCGCCCGCGCCGACGGTGTGGCGGGCCAGGCCGTCGACCGCCACACCCCGCGCCGCGGCCGCGCTCCGGACCATGTCCTCCACGGCGGGGGCGGGCAGCGGCACGAGGACGTGCGCCCCCGCCGCGTCGCCCTCGGCCCGGCAGCCGGCGGCAGCCACCACCGCGCGCACCTCGCCGGCCCGGGCGACGAGCTCGCGCCGCAGGCGCCGTAGGTGCCGGGCGAGATCCCCTGAGGCCGCGAACGCCGCGAACACCCGCTGCCCGGCCCGCGCCGGCCGGGTGCCCGTGGCGGTCCGGCGGGCCAGCAGGGCCGCGCGCAGCGGCTCGGGGGCCACCACCCACCCCACGCCGAGCGTCGGGCTGAGGATCTTGCTCGTGGTGCCCAGGTGGACGACGACGTCCGGCCCCAGCGCGCCCAGCAGCGGCAGCGGCGCGACGTCGTAGCGCAGCTCCCCGTCGTAGTCGTCCTCCAGCACCCACCACCCCTCGGCGCGGGCCCGGGCCACCAGCGCCAGCCGTCGGGCGGCCGTCATCCGGCGGCCGAGCGGGTACTGGTGGGCCGGCGTGCAGTAGACGGCGGACACCCCGGACGGGATCGCCTCCACGACCAGGCCGTCGCCGTCGACCGGGACCGGGACGACCTCGACCCCGGCCTCCCGCAGCGCGCCGCCCACCCGCTGGTAGCCCGGGTCCTCGACCGCCACGCGGCTGCCCGGAGGGAGGACGCGGGCGACCTCCCCGACCGCCGCGGAGGTGCCCGCCGTGGCGAGCACCTCCTCCGGGCCGGCGCCCAGGCCGCGGTGCCGCAGCAGGTGCCCGGCCACCGCCGACCGGAAGTTCGGGTCCCCGGCGGCGTCGGGGCGGGCATCGGGAGCACCGTCACCGGCTGCCCGCCAGGCACGTCGCCAGGCCGCGCGGTCGAGCACCTCCAGGCACGGAGAGCCGGCGCGCAGGTCGACCAGCGCCGCGGTGTCCGGTCGCCGGGCGGCCGGGGCGGGAGCCGACGGCGGGGCCGTCGTCACCGCGCCGTGGACGTAGGTGCCCGCCCCCCGGCGGCCGCCGAGCCACCCCTCGGCGAGCAGCTGGTCGTAGGCGGCGACGGTCACGGTGCGGCTCACCCCCAGCGCCGCGGCGAAGGCCCGCGTGGAAGGCAACCGGTCGCCGGGGCGCAGGGTGCCGTCGGCGGCCGCGACGCGCAGCGCCTCGGCCAGCTGCACCGACAGCGGCCTCCCTGAGGAGCGGTCGAGCAGCACCGGCGGGACGTCGATCACGCCGCTCCTGACAGGAGGAGAAGTGGACTGCCGGAAATCTAGCGGATTGGCCGTTCCGGGGATCCACCTGCACCGGCCAGGATCGGTGCCGTGGACACCGACGCGCCCCTCTCGCCCACCGACCGCAGCACCGTGCGCCGGGGTGCGACGCGCGCCCGCACCGACCGGGCCGACCTCCACGCCGTGCTGGACGCCGGGCTGATCGGCCACCTCGGCGTGCAGCTCGGGGACGCCCCCGTCGTGCTGCCCACCGGCTACGGGCGGCACGGCGACACCCTCTACCTGCACGGTTCGACCGGGGCGGCCACGCTGCGGTCGGCGGCGACGGGGGCGCCGGTCTGCTTCACGGTCACCCACCTGGACGGCATCGTCTACGCGCGCTCGGCCTTCCACCACTCGGTCAACTACCGCTGCGCGGTCGTGCACGGGCGGGCCCGCCTGGTCACCGACCCCGACGAGCGCCTGCTCGCGCTGGAGGTGCTCACCGAGCACCTGGCGCCCGGGTCGTGGGCGGCCACCCGCCGCCCCGACCGCAAGGAGCTGGCCGCCACCGCGGTGCTGGCCCTGGACCTCGCCGAGGCCAGCGTGAAGATCCGCACCGGCCCACCCGGGGACGACGAGCGCGACATCGAGGGCGCGGAGGTAGCCGACCCGGTGTGGGCCGGCGTCCTGCCCCTGGTGACCGTGCCGGGCGAGCCGCAACCGTGCCCGCTGCTGCCCGCCGGGACCGCCGTCCCGCCGCGGGTGGGCGGCCGGGTCCTCAGCCCTGCGGGGTGACGCGGAGCAGCTGGTCGCGGTCGTCGCCGTTGTCGGTGGTCACGTACAGCGCGCCGTCGGTGCCCAGCTCGACGGTGCGGATCCGCCCGTAGGCGCCGTCGAGCTCGGGCAGCCGGAACTGCTCGACCAGGGACCCCGACTCGTCGAGCCGGAGGGCGAGGACGTGCTGCCCGCGCAGCGCGCCCAGCACGAGCAGCCCGTCGTAGTCGCCCCACTGCTCGCCGTCGAGGAAGGTGCCGTCGCTGGGCGCGATCGGCGGGGCGCCGGAGTCCCAGACCGCCGGCAGGGCCCCCTCGATCTCCGGGTCGGTCATCGGGACGCTCTCGTCGTAGCCGCCGTCGCCCACGGGGTCCCAGCCGTAGTTGCCGCCCGGCCGCAGCAGGTTGACCTCGTCGTTGCGGTCGGGGCCGTGCTCCACCGAGTAGGTCTGGTCCACGCCGGGCCGGACGGCGAGGCCCTGCACGTTGCGGTGCCCGTAGGTCCAGATCAGGTCTTCGGCGCCGTCGTCGGGCGCCACGAACGGGTTGTCGGGCAGCGCCTCTCCGGTCTCCGGATCGGCGCGGAGGACCTTGCCGGCCAGCGAGCCGAGGTCCTGCGGGGTGGTGCCGACGGCGTTGTCGCCGGTGCCGACGAGCAGCGCGCCGTCCGGGCCGAACGCCAGCCGGCAGCCGCCGTGGCGCCCGGAGCGCTCGTTGACCGGGATCCCGCCGATGAGCGGGTCGTCGACGCGCGTCGCCGCGCTCCAGTCCTCGGCCGCGGCCCAGGCGATCACCTCGATCGAGGAACCGCCGCCGCCGGTCACTCCCTGGCAGGTGTAGAACCGCCGGTCCTCCGCGAAGCCCGGGTCCAGCGCCAGCCCCATGAGGCCGGTCTCCCCCACCGCGAACAGGTCGCCGAAGTCGGCGCGCACCTCCTGCACGGTGCCGTCCGGCAGCACCGCGGTGAGGCCGCCGGCACGCTCGTCGACCAGGAGCGTGCCGTCCTCGGTCTGCACGACGTCCCACGGGTGGTCCAGCCCGTCGGCCACGACCTCGACCCGCAGGGACGGGGCGCCGACGGGCGCCTCGGTCGTCGGCGGCGTGGAGACCGAGCCGGCGTCCTCCTCCGACCCACCCGAGCAGGCGGCCAGGAGGAGGGCGGCCCCCACGCACGGCCCCGCCGCGAGCCGGCGAGCGGAGGGCGGCATGGGGGTCCTCTCAGCTGGTGCGCGTGACCACGTAGTCGCAGAGGGCCGAGAGCGCGTCGCGCACGTCGCCCTCGGGCACCCCGGCCAGCCGGGCGCGCGCCCGGTCGGCGTACTCGCGGAGCACGCCGGTGGCGCGGGCCAGCGAGCGGGAGGACCGCAGCAGCGCGAGCGCCTCGGCGTGCCGGGCGTCGTCGGTGACCGGGCCGGCCACGAGCTCGCGCAGCCGGGTCTCCGCGGGGTCGTCGCCGGCCAGCGCGAACAGCACCGGCAGGGTCGCGATCCCCTCGCGGAGGTCGGTTCCCGGCGACTTCCCCGAGACGCCGTCGGTGCTGACGATGTCGATCAGGTCGTCGGAGATCTGGAAGGCGACGCCGACCTCCTCGCCGAACTCGGTGAGCGCCTCGACGAGGGCGGCGTCCACCCCGGCGAAGGAGGCGCCGAAGCGGGCCGACGTCGCGACCAGCGACCCGGTCTTGTCGGCGAGCACCTGCAGGTAGTGGGCGATCGGGTCGTCGCCCGGCTGCGCGCCGACCGTCTCCTTGATCTGCCCGGTGACGAGCCGCTCGAAGGTCCGCGCCTGGATCCGGACGGCCTCTGGCCCCAGGTCGGCGAGGATGTCGGAGGCCCGGGCGAAGAGCAGGTCGCCGGTGAGGATGGCGATGCTGTTGCTCCACCGGCTGTTGGCGCTGGGCGCCCCCCGGCGCACGGCGGCCTCGTCCATGACGTCGTCGTGGTAGAGCGTCGCCAGGTGGGTGAGCTCGCAGACCACGGCGCCCTGCGTCACCTCCGGGGCGGAGGCATCCCCCAGCTGCGCGGCCAGGAGCGCCAGCATCGGCCGGAACCGCTTGCCGCCGGCGGCCATCAGGTGACCGGCGGCCTCCCGCACGAACGGGTGCTCGCTGCCGACCGCGACGGCCAGCTCGGTCTCCACCCGGGCCAGCCCCTCCGCGAGCGCATCCCCGAGGTCGCCCTCGGGCAGCCAGGGGCCGATGGTCGACGCCGGGGTGGAGATCCGGTGCCAGACCTCGGGGGGAGTGCCGTCGACTGCGGCACGGGCTCCGGTCATCAACCGACGAATCTAGCCGCCTGCTGCGCGACGTCGAGCACCGCCCCGGGGAGGATGCCGAGCGCGAGGGTCGCCGTCGCTGTCACCGCCAGGACCAGGGTGGTGGGTACGCCGGGCACGCCCACGGTGGGCCCGTCGGCGACCGGCTCGGAGAAGTACATGAGCACGATGACCCTCAGGTAGAAGAACGCGGCCACGGCGCTGGCCAGCAGCGCCACCAGGGCCAGCGGCCAGGCGCCCTGCTCGATCGCCGCGCGGAAGACGGCGAACTTGCCGGTGAAGCCCGCGGTGAGCGGGATCCCCGCGAGCGCCAGCAGGAACAGCGTCATCACCGCTGCGGTGAGCGGCGAGCGCGCGCCCAGCCCCGCCCACTGCGACAGGTGGCTGGCCTCCCCGTCGCCGTCCCGCACCAGGGTGAGGACGGCGAAGGCGCCGAGCGTGGTGATCCCGTAGGCGAGCAGGTAGAACATCGTCGCCGCGAGCCCCGAGCCGGTCTCCCCCGGCCCGAGGCCGATGACGCCGGTGAGCAGGAAGCCGGCGTGCGCCACCGACGAGTAGGCGAGCATGCGCTTGAGGTCGGTCTGGGTCAGCCCGAGCACCGCGCCCACGACCATGGAGGCGATCGCCGCGGCGTAGATCAGCGGCCGCCAGGTCCACTCCGCGGTGCCGAAGGCGACGTAGAGCAGGCGCAGGATCGCCCCGAAGGCCGCGACCTTGGTGCAGGCGGCCATGAAGGCGGTGACCGGGGTCGGCGCGCCCTGGTAGACGTCGGGCGTCCAGGTGTGGAACGGCGCCACGCTGGCCTTGAAGAGCAGCCCGACGATCAGCAGCGCCAGGCCCAGGACCAGCAGCACTCCGCCGCCGTCGGCGCTGACCGCCTCGCGGACCTCGCTGAGCCGGACGCTCCCGGTGGCCCCGTAGACGAGCGCCAGGCCGTAGAGGAAGAACGCCGAGGCGAAGGCGCCCAGGAGGAAGTACTTGACCGCCGCCTCCTGGGAGAGCAGCCGGCGCCGCCGGGCCAGCCCGCTGATCAGGTACAGCGGGAGGCTGAGCACCTCCAGCGCCACGAACATGACCAGCAGGTCGTTGGCCGCGACGAACAGCATCATGCCGCCGATCGCGAAGGTGGCCAGCGGGTAGACCTCGGTCTGCACGCGGGGCACGGTCGCCAGCTGGCGGTCGCGCGGGCTGCCGGCCGGGACCGCGGCGCTCACCACGAACGCCGACCGCGCCGGGTCCAGCGACCGCTCGGCGAAGAGCAGGATCGACAGCGCCCCCAGCCCCGCGATCGTCGCCTGCAGGAACAGCGCCGCGCCGTCGACGGCGAGCGCGCCGACGGCGGTCACCTCCCGGGTGCCCGCGAGCAGCAGCGTCGCGACGAGCGCCCCCACGGTGCCGGCCAGCGCCAGGCCCACCTGCACGGGGTGCCGGAGCCCCCGCGGCACGAAGGCCTCCACCAGGATGCCGGCGCACGCGGCGCCGAACACGACCAGCAGGGGGGAGAGCGCCCCCCACGACAGGTCGGGTGCCTCGATCATCGGTCGATACCTCCGGAGGCGCCCAGGTCGTCGAGGGTGGCGACGACGGCCGGTTCGATCAGGTCGATCAGCGGCTGCGGGTAGAAGCCCAGCGCGATGATCAGCACCACCAGCGGGGCGACGACGGCCAGCTCACGACGGCCGAGGTCCGAGACCCGCAGGGTGCTCCGCGGAGCGGTGAGCACGGCGGTGGCTCCCCCGCCGGCCGGCGCCGGCTGCGCCGGGTCCTCCTGCAGCAGCACGCCGCGGGGCGGCCCGTGCATGGTGCGCTGGTACATCAGCAGGACGTACAGGGCGGCCAGGATGATGCCCAGCGTCGCCAGCACCGTGAACACCGGCCGCTCGGGGAACGAGCCGATCAGCACGAGGAACTCGCTGACGAAGCTGTTGGTGCCCGGCAGCGCCAGCGAGGCGAGCCCCGCCACGAGGAACGCCCCCGCCAGCAGCGGTGCCTTCGCCGCCACCCCGCCGTAGTCGGCGATCCGGCGGGAGCCCCCGCGGGCGATGAGCATGCCGACCACGAGGAACAGCAGGCCGGTCGCCAGGCCGTGGTTGACCATGTACAGCACCGCGCCGGTGCCCGCCTCGGTCGTGAAGGCGAAGATGCCGAGCGCGATGAACCCGAAGTGCGAGATGGAGGTGTAGGAGACCAGCCGCTTCATGTCGCTCTGCCCCATCGCCAGCAGCGCGGCGTAGAGGATGCCGACCACCGCCAGCACCAGCACGAACGGCGCGAAGTACCGCGAGGCGTCGGGGAACAGCGGCAGGCAGTAGCGCAGGAAGCCGAAGGTCCCCACCTTGTCCAGGACGCCGACCAGCAGCACCGCACCGCCGACGGGGGCCTCGGCACCGGAGTCCGGCAGCCAGGTGTGGAACGGCACCAGCGGGGCCTTGATCGCGAAGGCGATGAAGAAGCCCAGGAACAGCAGGCGCTGGACGTCCGGGTCGATCTCGAGCTGCCGCAGCGTGTCGAAGGCGAAGGTGCCCTCGCCGAGCGCGCCGGCGCTGACCACGTAGAGACCGATGACCGAGGCGAGCATCACCAGCCCGCCCACCAGGCTGTAGACGAAGAACTTGACCGCCGCGTACTGCCGGCGCGGCCCGCCGAAGCTGCCGATCAGGAAGTACATCGGCACGAGCATCGCCTCGAAGAAGACGTAGAACAGCAGCACGTCGGTGGCGACGAAGACGCCCACCATCATCGCCTCGAGCAGCAGCAGCCAGGCGAAGAAGACCCGCGCGGGGCGGGGCCCGGCGTCGGCCTCGTGCCAGGAGGCCGCGACCACCAGCGGCACCAGGACGCCGACCAGCAGCACCATCACCAGCGCGATGCCGTCGACGCCGAGGGCGAACTCGGAGCCGAAGTCGGGGATCCAGGAGACCGACGTCGTGAGCTGGAACCGCGCCCCGCCGACGTCGAAGGCCAGCGTCGTCAGCACGGCGAGCAGCAGCACCACGAGGCTCACCGCGAGGGTCACCTGCTTGGCCAGCAGGTCGCGCCCGCGCGGCAGGCCGGCCACCGCCGCGGCTCCGACGGCCGGCACGGCGATCATCGCCAGCAGCCAGGGGAAGTCGCTCACCGCAGCACGTCCTCTCCGAAGTACCCGTCGGCGTTCATCCCGCCGTCACCGCCAGCAGGGCCCCCGCGACGACCACCGCGCCGCCGAGCATGCCGAGGGCGTAGGTCCGCACGAAGCCGGTCTGCGCCCGGCCCAGCCGCGACGACGAGCCGCCCAGCCCGGCGGCCAGGCCGTTGACCGCGCCGTCGACGCCGCGGTTGTCCACCCACACCAGCGCGCGGGTGAGCCACTGGCCGGGGCGCATGAAGAGCGACTCGTTCACGGCGTCGGCGTAGAGGGCGTTTCGGGCGGCCCGGGTGACCGGTGAGACCCGCACCGGGGCGGTGACCGGGACCTCGCGGCGGCCGACGAAGAGCCAGGCGGCCAGCACGCCGAGCAGCATCACGACGGTGACGACCAGGCCGATCACCGCGGGGGCGACGACGTGCTCGGCCTCCGCCGGCTCGCCGTACACCGGCTCCAGCCAACCCGAGAGCGGGAACACCGACACCAGCAGCGCGCCGGAGGCGACCGAGCCCACGGCGAGCACGACCATCGGCGCGGTCATCACCGTCGGCGCCTCGTGCGGGTGGACGCCCTCCTCCCACCGCGCGCGGCCGAAGAAGGTCATGAGCATCAGCCGGGTCATGTAGAACGCGGTGAGCCCGGCGCCGAGCACGGCCACCCCGCCGAGCACCCAGCCCCAGACGTCGCCGCGGTCCAGGGCGGCCTCGATGATCGCGTCCTTGGTGAAGTACCCCGACAGGAACGGGAAGCCGATCAGCGCCAGGTAGCCCAGCCCGAAGGTGGCGAAGGTGATCGGCAGCTTGTTCCACAGCGCCCCGAACCGGCGCATGTCCACCGAGTCGTTCATCGCGTGCATGACCGAGCCCGCGCCCAGGAAGAGCCCGGCCTTGAAGAAGCCGTGGGCGAGCAGGTGCGCGAGGCCCGCCACGTAGCCGGCCGGGCCGAGCCCGACGGCCAGGAACATGTAGCCGATCTGGCTGACCGTCGAGTACGCGAGCACCTTCTTGATGTCGTCGTAGGCGCACCCGGCTATCGCCCCGATCAGCAGGGTCAGCGCCCCGACGGCCAGCACCACCGCGCGGGCGGTCGGCGTCAGGTCGTAGATCGGCGCCGAGCGGGCGATCAGGTAGACCCCGGCGGTGACCATCGTCGCCGCGTGGATCAGCGCCGAGACCGGCGTCGGGCCCTCCATGGCGTCGGGGAGCCACGCCTGCAGCGGGAACTGACCCGACTTGCCGCAGGCCCCCAGCAGCAGGAGCAGCCCGATCGCCGTGATCGTCCCCCCGGCGAGGGTGCCCACCGAGCCGAAGACGCCGTCGTAGGACGTCGTCCCGAGCTGGGCGAACATCACGAAGATCGCCAGGGCCAGGCCGACGTCACCGACCCGGTTCATGATGAAGGCCTTCTTCGCGGCGGTGGCCGCCGCCGGGCGGGTGTACCAGAAGGCGATGAGGAGGTAGGACGCCAGGCCCACGCCCTCCCACCCGACGTAGAGCAGCACGTACCCGTTGCCGAGCACGAGCAGCAGCATCGCCGCCACGAACAGGTTGAGGTAGGCGAAGAATCGCCGTCGCCCCGGGTCGTGGGCCATGTAGCCGATCGAGTAGACGTGGATCAGCGAGCCGACGCCGGTGATCAGCAGGACGAAGACCGCCGACAGCGGGTCGTAGAGCAGCCCGGCGGTGACGTCGAGCTCACCGGTGGCGATGAAGGTGAACAGCTCGACGTCGGCCGGCGCCCCGTCCTGACCGGCGAGCTGCACCGTGCAGAGGACCGCGAGCAGGAAGGCGACGCCGACCGTCGCCGTCCCCAGCAGGTGGCCCCAGCGGTCGGTGCGGCGACCGCCCAGCAGCAGCACCGCGGCGCCGGCCAGCGGCAGCGCGATCAGCAACCACGACCAGCCCAGCAGCCCGTCGGCGGGCAGTGCGTCACTCATGAGTGGGCCTCAGACACAGGTGTCCCCGTCTCGCCGTCAGTACTTCAGCAGGTTGGCGTCGTCGATCGAGGCGGACCTGCGGGTCCGGTAGATCGACATGATGATCGCGAGACCGACGACCACCTCGGCGGCGGCGACGACCATGACGAAGAGCGCGATGATCTGGCCGTCGACAGTCCCGGTCGACCGGGCGAAGGTGATCAGCGTCAGGTTGACGGCGTTGAGCATCAGCTCCACGCACATGAACACCACGATCGCGTTGCGCCGCACCAGGACGCCGACGGCGCCGATGGTGAACAGGATCGCCGCGAGCACCAGGTAGTAGGACAGGCTCACCGGTGCTCACCGCCCTCGCGGCCGCCCGGGACGTCGCTCACCGTGGGGGTGAGGGAGCCCAGCGCGGCGTCCGGTGAGCCGAGCTGCTGCCGGCCGGTGCCCCGGGGCAGCGGCTCGACCTGCTGCGGCTCGATGCCGGTGGCGAGGCTGTCCTCGGCGATGCCCCCGTCGGGCAGCCGACCGGGAGCGGCGACCGAGGTGGCGCGGGCGTAGACCCCGGGGCCGGGCAGCGTCTGCGGGCGGTCGGTGAGGAACCGCGCGCGCGACAGCTCCTTCTGGCCCTTGCGGCTGGCGGGGTCGCGCTCGGCCTGGGTGAAGACGAGCGCGCCGACAGCGGCGACGATCAGCAGCGCGCCGGTGACCTCGAAGGCCAGCAGGTAGCGGGTGTAGAGCAGGGCGGCGATCGCCTCGACGTTGCCCGCGTCGGGGCCACCGGGCCCGGCCTGCACCGCCTCGAGCCCCACCACGGGGAGGTCCTGCGTCGCCCGCGCGATGCCGGCGCCGACGAGCGCGGCGAAGCCGATGCCCAGCAGCGTGGCCGCCACCCGCTGCCCGCGCAGCGTCTCGACCACCGAGTCCGAGGAGTCCCGGCCGACCAGCATCAGCACGAAGAGGAACAGGATCATGATGGCGCCGGTGTAGACGATGATCTGCACGGCGCCGAGGAAGGGCGCGGACTGGACGACGTAGAAGACGCCCAGCGAGAGCATCGTCAGCACCAGCCAGAGCGCCGAGTGCACGGCGTTGCGGCTGAGCACCATGCCGAGGGCGCCGGCCAGGGAGAGCGGGCCGAGGATCCAGAAGACGACGGCCTCGCCGGTGCCGACGACGAGGGTGGCGTCCGGCGTCACGACCGCACCTCCGGCTCGCGCAGGTAGTAGTCCTTCTCGTCGTCGCCGAGGCGCATCGGGTGCGGGGGCTGCTCCATGCCGGGCAGGAGCGGGGCCATGAGCTGCTCCTTGGTGTAGATCAGGTCGGCCCGGTTGTCGTCGGCCAGCTCGAAGTCGTTGCTCATCGTCAGCGAGCGGGTCGGGCAGGCCTCGATGCACAGCCCGCAGAAGATGCAGCGCAGGTAGTTGATCTGGTAGACCGCGCCGTACCGCTCACCGGGCGAGTAGCGGGCGTCCTCGGTGTTGTCCCCGCCCTCGACGTAGATGGCGTCGGCCGGGCAGGCCCAGGCGCACAGCTCGCAGCCGACGCACTTCTCCAAGCCGTCCGGGTGCCGGTTGAGCACGTGCCGGCCGTGGTAGCGCGGCTTGGTCACCTTCGGCTCGAAGGGGTACTGCTCCGTGGTCACCGTCCGGAACATCTGCGCGAAGGTGACCCCGAAGCCCTGGACGGGCGCCGGCACCAGCCGGTCGCGCAGGGTGGGGCGCACGGCGGGCGTCGCGGCCGTCGCACCCGTCGGGCGCTCGACCTCCGCGCTCCCGCGCCGGGCGGGGTCGCCGCTGCGGCTCTCAGGCATCGCCGTCCTCCTGGGAAGTGGTGCTCGTGGGTGCGCGTCGTCCGGTGCCGACGACCGTGCCGTCGGTCGCGACGGGTTCCCGGCGCAGGCGCGGGGAGGGAGGCACGACCAGGTCCATCGGCGGGACCGGGAAGCCGCCCTCCGACCGGCTGGGGGTGCCGGCGGGGCGCCGCCCACCGGCCGGGGGCAGGACCTCGGGCTCGGGGTCGGTGGCGTGGACGCCGCCGGCCGCGGCCTCCTCGGCCATCACCCGGGCGTCCCGGTTCGCCGTCCGGCCGGCCAGGGCCAGGCCGAGCAGCACCAGGACCGCGACGGGGACGCCGACGAAGAGCGCCACCTGGCCGGTGGAGAGGTCCGCCTCGCGGGAGAGGGTCCGCATCGCGGCGACGACGAGGATCCACACCAGCGCGACCGGGACCAGCACCTTCCAGCCGAAGCGCATGAACTGGTCGTAGCGCAGCCGGGGCAGGGTGCCGCGGAGCCAGATGAAGACGAAGAGCGCGGCGACGACCTTGAGGAAGAACCAGAGCAGCGGCCACCAGCCGCTGTTCGCGCCGTCCCAGACGGAGATCGGCCACGGCGCCCGCCAGCCGCCGAGGAAGAGCGTCGCGGCCAGCGCCGAGACGGTGACCATGTTGATGTACTCGGCGAGGAAGAACAGCGCGAACTTCAGCGACGAGTACTCGGTGTGGAAGCCGCCGACGAGCTCGCTCTCGGCCTCGGGCAGGTCGAACGGCGCGCGGTTGGTCTCCCCGACGACGGCGATCACGTAGATGACGAAGGAGACCGGCAGCAGCACGGCGTACCAGCTGGGGCCGGTGAACTCCAGGCCGAAGAAGGAGACCTCGTTGCCGTCGGCCTGCGCCGCCACGATCTCCGACGTCGACATCGAGCCGGCGTAGAGGAACACCGCGACGATGGAGAGCCCCATCGCGATCTCGTAGCTGATCATCTGGGCCGCGCTGCGCATGCTGCCCAGCAGCGGGTAGGTCGAGCCCGAGGCCCAGCCGCCGAGCACGATGCCGTAGATGCCCATGGCCGACATGGCCAGGATGATCAGCACGCCGATCGGGGCGTCGGTCAGCTGCAGCGGCGTCTGCTCGCCGAAGATGCTGACGACCGGGCCCATCGGGATCACCGAGAAGGCGACGAACGCCGGGATGGTGGCGATCACCGGGGCGAGGAAGTAGACCGGTTTGTCCGCCATCGCCGGCATGATGTCTTCCTTGAACGCCAGCTTCAGCCCGTCGGCGAGGCTCTGCAGGGAGCCGCGCGGCCCGACCCGGTTGGGGCCGATCCGCTGCTGCATGCGTGCGACGACCTTGCGCTCGAGGACGATCGCGAACAGCGTCATCAGCACCAGGACCGCGAAGACGCCGACGACCTTGATCAGCACGATCCACCAGACGTCCTGGCCGAAATCGGCCAGCGTCGGCTGCTCGGGCGTGGCCCAGACGTTCATCGCGCGTCCCCCAGCGGGTGCGTCGTGGCGCCGGTGGGCACCGGCGAGGCCGACAGCCGGACGACGCCGCCGGGCCCGGTGCCCAGCGCGGTCCGGATCTCGCTGCCGGGCGAGCGCATCGGCAGCCACACGACCTGGTCGGGCATCGCGGTGACCGCCACCGGCAGGGTGACCGAGCCCGTCGCGCCGCTCACGGTGAGCCGGTCGCCGTCGGCGAGCCCGAGGCGCGCGGCGGTGCCGGCGCCGACGCGGACCACCGGCGGCCGGGCGGTGCCGGCGAGCTCGGGTTCCTCGCGCTGGAGGGTGCCGACGTCGAGCAGCTGGCGCCACGAGGCGAGCACGGCCTCGTCATCGCGGAGCGCCGGGGTGTCGGGGGGCGCGACGTCGGGTCCGGGGCTCTCCGCGGCCGAGCGGCGGGCGCCCAGCGCGGCGAGCGCGGCCCGCGCGAACTCCGGTGCGGGGAGGCGCAGGTCGGTGCCCATCGCCTCGGCCAGGCCGTGCAGCACCCGGCCGTCCCCCAGCCGCCCGGTGCCGTGCAGGGTGGCGTCGAAGGGACGCAGCCGCCCCTCCCAGTCCAGGTAGCTCCCCGCCTTCTCCGACGACGCCGCCACCGGCAGGACGACGTCGGCGCGCTCGGTCACCTCGGTCGGGAACATCTCCAGGCTCACGACGAACGCCGCCGCGTCCAGCGCCGCCCGCGCCAGCGCGGGGTCGGGCAGGTCGGCGGGGTCGACCCCGCCGACGAGCAACCCGGGCAGCCGGCCGGCGCAGGCGTCGGTGAGGATGCCCGTGACGTCGCGGCCGGGGGCATCGGGCACCGCCGCGGGGTCGATGCCCCACACCGCGGCCACCTCGGCTCGGGCGGCGGGGTCGTCGACGGCGCGGCCGCCGGGCAGCAGCGTGGGGAGCGCGCCGGCCTCCACCGCGCCCCGCTCTCCGGCG
The DNA here is from genome assembly GCF_054050895.1 of Blastococcus sp. SYSU DS0669. NCBI lineage: Bacteria > Bacillati > Actinomycetota > Actinomycetes > Geodermatophilales > Geodermatophilaceae > Blastococcus > Blastococcus sp. SYSU DS0669. The sequence continues at coordinate 98,712 of NZ_JBJHAE010000008.1, forward strand.
CGACGGGGCACCCAGGCCACGCGGGCACCGGTCGCCCGGGCCAGCGCGACCAGCGCGGTGAGCGCGCCGGGCACCTCGGCCAGCCGCTCACCGGCGAGCAGCACCGCGCCCGGCTTCCGCAGCGCCTCGACGGCGGGCCCACCCCAGCTGCCCTCGGCGAGGGCGAGCAGCGACCGGGCCTCCGCGCCCGGCACCGTGGTGAGCACCGTGGCGTCCAGCTTCTGCGCGGCGCGGGTGGCGAAGGGTGCCAGGTCGAACACGGCGAGGCCGCCGGTGCGCACCGCCCGGCGCAGGCGGAGGAAGAGGATCGGCGACTCCTCCTCCGGCTCCAGACCGGCGAGCAGGACGGCGGGCGCGGTGCCGACGTCCTCGTAGGTGACGGCGCCGGTCACGGGTCCGGTGCCGGCCACCGCGGCGCCGAGGAAGGCGAGCTCCTCCGCCGAGTGGGCGCGGGCCCGGGCGTCGACGTCGTTGGTGCCCAGCGCGACCCGGGCGAAGGTGGCCCAGGCGTAGGCGTCCTCGAGCGTGAGCCGCCCGCCGGGCAGCACGCCGACCCCGCCCTCGGCGCGGGCGCGGCGCAGGCCGTCGGCCGCCTCCGCCCAGGCCTCGGGCCAGGAGGCGGGCTCCAGCACGCCGTCCCGGCGCACCAGCGGGGTGGTCAGCCGCTCGTTGGAGGTGGCGTAGCGGAAGGCGTAGCGGCCCTTGTCGCAGGTCCACTCCTCGTTGACCGCGGGGTCGTCACCGGCCAGCCGGCGGGTGACCTTGCCCCGCCGGTAGTCGGTGCGCATGGCGCAGCCCGAGGCGCAGTGCTCGCAGACGCTGGGCTCGCTGCGCAGGTCGAACGGGCGGGCGCGGAACCGGTACTGCGCGCTGGTGAGCGCGCCGACCGGGCAGATCTGGGTGGTGTTGCCGGAGAAGTAGGAGGAGAAGGGCTCGTCCTCGTAGATCGCGACCTGCTCCAGGGCGCCCCGCTCGAACAGCTCGATGAACGGGTCACCGGCGACCTGCTGGGAGAACCGGGTGCAGCGGGCGCAGAGCACGCAGCGCTCGCGGTCGAGCAGGATCTCGCTGCTGATGGGCAGCGGCTTCGGGTAGGTGCGCTTCTCCCCCTCGAACCGGCTCTCGGCCCGGCCGTTGCTCATCGCCTGGTTCTGCAGCGGGCACTCGCCGCCCTTGTCGCAGACCGGGCAGTCCAGCGGGTGGTTGATCAGCAGCAGCTCCATGGTGCCCTGCTGCGCCTTGTCGGCGACCGGGCTGGACAGCTGCGTGCGCACCGCCATGCCGTCGCTGACGGGCATGGTGCAGGAGGCGACCGGCTTGCGCTGGCCCTCGACCTCGACCAGGCACTGCCGGCAGGCCCCGATCGGCTCGAGCAGCGGGTGGTCGCAGAACCGCGGGATCTGCACGCCGATCATCTCGGCGGCCCGGATGATCAGCGTCCCCTTGGGCACGGCGACGTCGAAGCCGTCGATCGTGCAGCGGACGGCGTCCTCGGGCGTGTGCGGACCGGGCGCGCCGGGTGGGACGGCCGGCGCGGGGTCGGGGCTGGTGGGGGTGAGTGTCACGAGGCGGCTCCGACCGGCTCGAGGCGGAGCGACCGGCCCAGGCGGGCCTGCTCCTCGGGCGGCAGCAGGGCGACGTAGTCGTCGCGGAAGTACTTCAGGGAGCTGGAGATGCAGCTGGTCGCGCCGTCGCCGAGCGCGCAGAACGACCGGCCGAGGATGTTGTCGCAGGTGTCGGTGAGCAGGTCCAGGTCGGCGGCGGTGCCCTGGCCGTCGACCAGCCGCTGCAGGATCTGGACCAGCCAGTAGGTGCCCTCGCGGCACGGGGTGCACTTGCCGCAGCTCTCGTGCGCGTAGAACTGGGTGAACCGCAGGGTGGCTTCGACGATCGAGTCGGTCTCGTCGAACACCATCAGCGCGGTCGTGCCGAGCATGGAGCCCGCGGCGGCCACCGAGTCGAAGTCCAGCGGGACGTCGAGGTGCTCGGCGGTGAAGTACGGCGTCGACGAGCCGCCCGGCGTCCAGAACTTGAGCTCGTGCCCGGGGCGGACGCCGCCGGCCATCTCCAGGAGCTCCCGCATCGTCGTCCCCATCGGGGCCTCGTACTGCCCGGGGCGGACGACGCGGCCCGACAGCGAGTAGATCTTGGGGCCGGGCGACTTCTCCGGCCCGAAGGCCTTGAACCACTCGGCCCCGCCGCGGACGACGAACGGCACGCTGGCCAGCGTCTCGACGTTGTTGATGACCGTCGGCGCGCCGTAGAGGCCGGCGACCGCGGGGAACGGCGGCTTGAGCCGGGGCTGGCCGCGGTAGCCCTCGAGCGAGTCCAGCAGCGCCGTCTCCTCGCCGCAGATGTAGGCGCCGGCGCCGGCGTGCACCACGAGCTCGAGGTCGTAGCCGGAGCCGAGGATGTCGGTGCCGAGGTAGCCGGCGGCGTAGGCCTCGCCCACCGCGTTGAGCAGCCGCCGGTGGGCGTGCACCGCCTCGCCGCGCACGTAGATGACGGCGAACGTCGACCGGATCGCGTAGGCGGAGATGATCACGCCCTCGATGAGCGAGTGCGGGTCGGCCATCATGAGCGGGAGGTCCTTGCAGGTGCCGGGCTCCCCCTCGTCGGCGTTGACCACGAGGTACTTGGGCATCGCCGCCGGGCCGGAGGGCTCCTCCCCGGGCTTGGGCTGCGGGATGAAGCTCCACTTCATGCCGGTCGGGAAGCCCGCGCCGCCGCGGCCGCGCAGCCCGGAGTCCTTGACCATCGTCACGAGCTCGTCGGGGTCCATCGAGAGCGCCGTCCGCAGGGCCGAGTACCCCTCGAGGCGCTCGTAGGTCGACAGCCGCCAGGAGTTCTCAGCGCCCCAGCGCGAGGTGAGGACGGGGGTGAGGGGCATGGTCAGCGCCTCCGCTTCGGTGCTCGGCCCTGGGTGGTCCGGGAGGGCCGGTCGGACCCCCCGCCGGCCGGGGGTGGGGTGGCGGGGCTCTGGTCGCCGGTGCCCGGCTCGGCGCCCGCGGGCGTCTCCGTGCCGGAGCGGCCGTCGGGCAGCCGGCGACCGGCGGGTTCGGGGGCGTCGGGGTGCGAACCGGCGGCACCGGCCTTCTCCGCCGGGGTGTCCGCGGCGGCGACGCGCGCGTCCGCCGCCTCCTGCCCGGGGGTCTCGCCGGTGCTCCCCGACGGCCGGACCGTCTCGCGCGGCTCACCCGCGTCGGACGGGTGGGGCTCCGGCCCGCGCATCGGCGGGGCCTGCTCACCCCGCTCGGCGGCGAGGTGCAGCCCCCGCAGGGTCGGACCGTAGTCACCGGGGGCGTCGACGGCGGCGGCCGCGGCGGCGTCGTCCGAGTGCTGGGAGAACCCGGCGAGCTGGCGGGAGACGCCCCGGAAGTCGGTGAGCGGGGCGCCGCGGGTGGGCAGCGGCTTCTCGCCCCGGCGCAGCGCCGCCACCAGCGCGCGGGCGCTCTCGACGTCCTGCTGGTCGTAGAACTCGTAGTCGACGGTGACCACGGGCGCGTAGTCGCACGCGGCGAGGCACTCGGCGTGCTCGAGGGTGATGGACCCGTCGGCGGCTGTCTCGTCGTGGTGCACGCCGAGGTCGGCCGAGAGGGCGTCCATGATCCGCTGCCCGCCGAGCACGGCGCAGAGCGTGTTGGTGCAGACGCTGACCAGGTGCCGGCCGGTGGGGCGGCGCTTGTACATCGTGTAGAAGGTCGCGACCGCACCGATCTCGGCCTTGGTCAGGCCCAGCTCCTCGGCGCAGAGCGCGACGCCCTCGGGGGTGACGTAGCCCTGGTAGCTCTGCACCAGGTGCAGCATCGGCAGCAGCGCCGAGCGCGGCTGCGGGTAGCGGGTGATGATCTCCCGCGCCTCGAGCCGCGCCTGCTCGGGCAGCGGCGGCACCTCGGCCAGGGAGCCGGCGTCGACCGGGCTGGAGTCCAGCCCGGTGACCGCCGTCCCCTCCGGGCTGCCTGGCAGTGCACTCATCGGTCCACTCCCCCCATCACCGGGTCGATCGATGCGATCGCGGCGATGACGTCGGCGATCATGCCGCCCTCGCTCATCGCCGCCGTGGCCTGGAGGTTCACGAAGCTGGGGTCGCGCACGTGGACGCGCCACGGGCGGGTGCTCCCGTCGCTGACGACGTGGTAGCCGAGCTCGCCGCGGGGCGACTCGATCGGCACGTACACCTGGCCGGCCGGCACCCGGAAACCCTCGGTGACCAGCTTGAAGTGGTGGATCAGCGCCTCCATGGACTGGCCCATGATGTGCGCGACGTGCTCGTGGGAGTTGCCCATGCCGTCGGGCCCGAGGGAGAGCTGCGCCGGCCAGGCGATCTTGCGGTCCTCGACCATCACGGGGCCGGGCTCGAGCCGGTCCAGCGCCTGCTCGATGAGCTTGAGCGACTCGTTCACCTCCGACATGCGCACGAGGTAGCGGCCCCAGGCGTCGCAGGTGTCGGCGGTGGGGACCTCGAAGTCGTAGGTCTCGTAGCCGAGGTAGGGCTCGACCTTGCGCAGGTCCCAGGGCAGGCCGGTGGCGCGCAGGATCGGCCCGGTGACGCCGAGCGCCACGCAGCCGGTGAGGTCGAGGTAGCCGGCGTCCTTGAGCCGGGCCTGCCAGATCGGCTGGCCGGTGAGCAGCCGGTGGAAGTCGGTCACCCGCTTCGGCATCACCTGAAGGAACTCGCGGATGTGCTCGACCGCCCCCTCGGGCAGGTCCTGCGCCAGGCCGCCGGGGCGGATGTAGGCGTGGTTCATCCGCAGGCCGGTGATCTCCTCGAGCAGGTCGAGGACCATCTCCCGCTCGCGGAAGCCGTTGGTCATACCGGTGAGGGCGCCCATCTCCATGCCGAAGGTGGCCAGGGCGACCAGGTGCGAGGCGATCCGGTTGAGCTCCATGACGAGCACGCGGATGGTCTGGGCGCGCTGCGGCACCTCGACGCCGAGCAGCTTCTCGACGGCCATGCAGTAGCCGGCCTCGTTGAACAGCGGCGCGAGGTAGTCCATGCGGGTCACGAAGGTCGTGCCCTGCACCCAGTTGCGGTACTCGGTGTTCTTCTCGATGCCGGTGTGCAGGTAGCCGATGACCACCCGCGCCTTCGTGACCGTCTCGCCCTCGAGGTCGAGGACCAGCCGCAGGACGCCGTGCGTGGACGGGTGCTGCGGGCCCATGTTGACGACGAGGCGCTCCTCGCCGTGCGGATCGGCCCCGAGGGTGACGTCCCAGTCCCCGCCGGTGACGGTGTAGACCCGACCCTCGGTGGTCTCCCGCGAACCCGCGTACGGGTCGGCGGGGTCGTAGGTCGTGCTCATCGCTGCCCCTCCTCGACGCCGGTCACCGGTAGGCCCGCCGCGTGTCCGGCGGCGGGATCACCGCGTCGTGGTACTCCACCGGGATCCCGCCGAGCGGGTAGTCCTTGCGCTGCGGGAACCCGTCCCAGTCGTCGGGCATGAGGATCCGGGTCAGCGCCGGGTGGCCGTCGAAGACGACGCCGAACATGTCGTAGGTCTCCCGCTCGTGCCAGTCCGCCGTCGGGTAGACGCCCGTGACCGAGAGGACGTGCGGGTCCTCCGCGGTGACCGCCACCTCCAGCCGGATGCGGCGCCGGTAGGTCATCGAGGTCAGGTGGTAGACGACGTGCAGCCGCGGCCGGCCCGGTGCGACCGCCGGGCCGCCGCTGTCGAGGTAGTCGACGCCGGAGACGCTGCTGCAGAGCTCGAAGCGCAGCGCCTCGTCGTCGCGCAGCGCCCGCACGAGGGTGAGCAGGTGCTCCCGGCCGACGAAGTAGGTGATCTCGCCGCGGTCGACGAGCACCCGGTGGACCGCGGCGGCGTAGGTGCCCTCGCCGACGGCCTCGATCAGCGCGTCGGTGACCTCGTCGAACCAGCCGCCGTAGGGGCGGTCGGTGGAGTGCAGCGCCACCGCCCCGCCGGGCTCGACCCGGACCAGCCCGCCGAACCCCGAGGTGTCCCCGCTGCCGGCGACCCCGAACGCGCCCGTGCGGAACCCGCCGGAGGGGGCCGTGGCGTCGTCGTACCCGGCCTCCTCGCGGCCCGGGACGACCTCGCCGCCGTCGTTGCTCATCACACCTCCAGTGGGGAACTCGTGGCCTTCGGCCCGCTCATCGCCTGTCGCCCGCCCCCGGCAGCAGCACGGCGTTGCCACCGCGCCGCTCGATCGCGAACTGGCCGGCGCGGCCCTGCGCGGCGGCCTCCTCGTAGGCCCGCCGGGCCTCCTTGTCCGCGCGCACGGTCGAGGGCATCTCGACGTGCAGGTCGCGCGCGGTGCCCTCCTCCCGCGCCTGCTGGAGCTCGCGCGCCCGCTTGGGGCCGAGCGGCTCGTGCTGGATCTTGTGGTGCAGCTTCAGGATCGCGTCCATGAGCATCTCCGGCCGCGGCGGGCAGCCGGGCAGGTACATGTCCACGGGGACGACGTGGTCGACGCCCTGGACGATCGCGTAGTTGTTGAACATGCCGCCCGAGCTCGCGCAGACGCCCATGGCGAGCACCCAGCGGGGCTCGGGCATCTGGTCGTAGATCTGGCGCAGGACCGGGGCCATCTTCTGGCTCACCCGCCCCGCGACGATCATCAGGTCGGCCTGGCGCGGCGAGGCGCGGAAGACCTCCATGCCGAAGCGGGCCAGGTCGTAGCGGCCGGCCCCCGACGCCATCATCTCGATCGCGCAGCAGGCCAGCCCGAACGTCGCCGGCCACAGCGACGACTTGCGCGTCCAGTTCACCAGCTTCTCCACGCTGGTCAGCAGGACGCCGCTGGGCAGCTTCTCCTCGAGTCCCATCAGATGTCCCCTAGTCCCACTCGAGCCCGCCACGCCGCCACTCGTAGGCGAAGGCGAGGAAGACGGTGCCGATGAACAGGACCATCGCGACCAGCCCCCAGACGCCGAGGGCGTCGTTGGCGACGGCCCAGGGGTAGAGGAAGACGATCTCGATGTCGAAGACGATGAACAACATCGCCGTCAGGTAGTACTTCACCGGGAACCGGCCACCGGTGAGCGGCTGGTCGACCGGCTCGATGCCGCACTCGTAGGCCGCGAGCTTGGCGCGGTTGTGGCGCCGGGGCCCCACGAACGGGGCGACGGCCACCGAGAACAGCGCGAACGCCGCAGCGAGCGCGAAGAGCCCGACGATCGGGACGTATGTCGACAGCATCAGCGGCACCCTAGGGTGATGGAGGTCACGTACGGGTCACGATCCGACCACGGAGCGTCCGTGTCGGGGTGGCGGGTCGTCACGGCAGCCACTCAGGTCGCCGGGGTCAGTCGGAGGAGCACGGCGAGCGCCCGGTCGACGACGTCCCCGTCGCGGCCGTCGCTGAGGTTGCCCATCACCCGCAGCATGGCGTCCGTGATCGCCGGACGGCGCAGGCCGCGGGCCATGGCCAGGCGGACCACCGCCGGGCGGGCCAGCAGCGCGAGGAAGCCCAGCCCCAACCGGTGGTGGCGGCCGAGCTCGGCGCGCAGCCGGTCGGGGTAGCGCTGCAGCACCGCCTCGCGCGCCGCGCCGGCCGGGCCCGCGAGCGCGGCCACCACGGTCTCCGCGGCCATCCGGCCGCTCTCGAGGGCGGCGCTGATCCCCTCGCCGTTGCAGGGGTTCACCGTGCCGGCGGCGTCCCCGACCAGCAGCAGCCCACGGGTGTAGGCCGGGCCGCGGGAGAGCGCCATCGGGAGGCCGGCGCCCCGCAGCGGGCCGACGGCGTCGTCCTCACCCAGGCCATCCTCGGCGGGGAAGAGATCCAGCCACCGGCGGAGGACCGATCGGCGGTCCGCCCCGGTGCCGCGCCGGGTGTCGAGCAGGCCGTAGCCGACGTTCGCCGTCCCGTCGCCCATGCCGAAGATCCAGCCGTAGCCGGGCAGGGTCTCGCGCGACGGGCCGTCGGCGGTCAGGTCGAAGGCGATGTCGAGGTAGTCGTCGTCGCTGCGCCGGCTGCGCACGTACCCCCGCAGGGCGACCCCCAGCGGGCGGTCGGTGCGGCGCACCAGGCCCAGCCCCTTGGCCAGCCGGCCCGACAGCCCCTCCGCGGAGACGACCAGCGGCGCGCGCCAGGTGACCGGCTCTCGGTCGCCGCCCGCCTCCCCGCGGACCCCGACCACCCGGCCGTCGTCGTCGAGCAGCGGTTCGGTGACGGTGGTGCCGGTGACCAGGCGGGCGCCGGCCGAGCGTGCCTGGTCGGCCAGCAGCGCGTCGAGCTCGTGGCGGGTGCGCACGAGGCCGTGGTCGGGCCAGGAGTCCAGCCGTGGCCAGTCGACCTCGGCGACCCGCCCGCCGCCGTGCACGCGGAGCCCGCGGCGGCGCACCCAGCCGGGCCCGGCGGTGTCGACGTCCATGTCGTGCAGCGCCTTCACCCCGCGCGGCGTCAGCCCGTCGCCGCAGACCTTCTCCCGGGGGAACTCGGCCTTCTCCAGGAGCGCGACGTCCAGCCCGGTGCGGGCCAGGTGCCAGGCCGCACTGGAGCCGGCCGGCCCAGCACCGACGACCACGACGTCGGCAGCGTGCGCCGCTGCGGTCCGCGCCATGTCGCCCCTCCGGTCCGTCGTCGACCCCGATGCACCTTGTGAAAGAGTTCACAAAGTCGTCGGTCCCGAGTCTAGGCCGCGGTGTGATCTAGCCGACAGTCCCCCCTCGGCGCAGGGCCCTGAGCACCTCGTCGTCGGAGGTCTCGGAGAAGTCGTCGTAGGCCTGCCCGACCGATCGGAAGCCCGTCGGCGCCTCCGGGCACTCCAGGTCGTCGACGTCGGCGGCGAGCTGGGCGAGGGCGGCGGGCGGCCCCACGGGGACGGCGACGGTGAGGCGGGTGGGGCCGTTCGCCCGCACGGCGGTGACAGCGACGCGCATGCTCGCGCCCGTGGCGAGGCCGTCGTCGACGAGCAGGACGTGACGGCCGGCCACGACGGGGGCCGGCCGGTCGCCGCGGTACGCATCGGTCCGGCGGCGCAGTTCGGCGAGCTCGCGGTCGCGGACGGCGGCCACCGCGTCGGGGTCGGGTGCGAAGCGATCCCGGACCGCGGGTACCCACACGGTCTCCACGCGGTCGCCGATCGCCGCGAGCGCGCCCATCGCCAGCTCCGGCTGCCCGGGTGCGCCGAGCTTGCGGACGACGAGGACGTCGAGCTCCGCGCCGAACGCGCCGGCCACCTCCGCGGCGACCGGGACACCTCCGCGGGGCAGCCCGAGCACCAGGGCGCCGGTGCCCACCCGCCCGGTGAGCGCGCCCGCCAGCACCCGCCCGGCGTCGCGGCGGTCGGCGTAGCGGGCGCGCTGCACGGCGGCGCTAGACCACGGGGACCGGGTCCGGTCCCGGGGTCGGCGGGTTCCCCGGCTGGTCGGGGTCGGGCTTCGGGATCGGGTCGGGGAGCGGCTTCACCGGGTCCGTCGGCGCGGGGTCGGGATCCTGGGGCTGCGGCGTGGTGGGACTGGTCATGGTCCGACGCTAGGACACTTCGGCCGACCGCCCCACCCCGCGCGCGCACCCACGGCTGCGCATCGCTGCCGCGCGCCCGCGACGGACGCGCCACCGCGCAGAACTGGACACCTCTCGCCGGAGGCCCCTCAGAAGGGCGGCGGATCGAACGTCGGCACCCCTGCCCGGCGCGGACCGGGCAGCGCAGGTTGTGCCGTCAGATCGCGCAGGCCCGGCGGCCGGGTCGCCCGGGTGCTCCCGTTGGGCGTCGTCACCCGCAGCGTGCCGTCGGGCAGCAACTCGAAGCGCCAGCCGCGGGCGAAGGTCTTCAGCCGGTGGTGCGTACGGCACAGGCAGCAGAGGTTCTCGCAGGAGGTGCTACCGCCGCAGTCGTAGGGCACCACGTGGTCGGCGTCGGTGCGCGCGGCCGGCCGGCCGCATCCGGGGTGCCGGCATGTGCGGTCGCGAAGCCGGAGGAACCGTTCCTGGGCCGCGGAGGGGTCGTGCCCGGCCACCGCCGCCGGGCGCCCCACCAGGGGGCAGCCGCAGTCGGCAGCCGCGCCGTGGGTGGTGCAGCCGCGGATGGCGAGCCGGCGCAGCTCGGTGGCGGTCGCGGCGGCGAGGAGGGCGCCGTCGTCGCCGGTGATCGCCACCGCCAGGCTGCCCGCCGGCGGGGCCTGGACCCCCAGCGCGCCGAGGCGCGCCATGAGCTCCCGGAGGTGGGCGGCGGTGATCGGGGTGCCGTCCACGCTCGGCCCCGTCTCGCCGCCGACGTCGTCCGGCGCGGCGGACGCTGCGGGCCCGCCCAGGGCTCCCAGCGGGGCCACCACCGTGACGTGCCCGGTCATCGCCGGGCGGGAGGTGTCCCACGGCCGCAGGACCAGGGCGGCGTGCGCCTCGGCCCGGAGGACCCCGATCGGCCGGTCGTCGCCCCCGGTGCGGGCCAGCTGGGCGGCCTGGTCGATCGCCGACCACATCGCCGCCGCCACCGGGGAGGGCAGCTCGGTGGTCAGGGCGGAGAGACCGTCGCCGGTCGCGTGCACCCGGACCCCCGCCCGCGCCTCGGCCTCGACGCGCCGCCGCTCCGCGAACTCCTCGTCCGAGGCGTGGCCGAGCACGCCGGCGAACACCCGGGCGCGGAACCAGTCCAGCTCGCCGGCCGCGCAGCGGCCCGGACCGCGGGCATGCGCTCCACCAGCACGTAGGCGTCGGAGAGCACGCCGGTGGCGAACGGACGGGAGCAGTTGAGCACCGCCGCCAGCTCGTCGGGCAGGAACTCGCTCGTCCCCGGGACCGGCGACCCCGGCCCGCGACGGCGCGCCCCGGGATGCCCCGGAGGTGGGTCGTCGGTGTCGGGCCGGTCGGCGGCCGGCCCCATCACCAGCTCGGCCTCGTAGGCAGCGTCCATGGCACGGCGCGCCTGCAGCCGCCCCAGCTCAGCCGCCTTCTCGGCGGCGGACAGCACCCCCACCGGCAACCGCGCGACCGTCGGCGGCAGCTCGAGCAACCAGCCGACGAGCGCACCCTCGACCGGGGTCCGGCGCAGCTCGACGGTGGTCACGGGTCGGACATACGTACGAGGTACGACAGTTTCCTCGGCCCGCCGACCGGCGGGCTCAGGTCGACCGGCTGACCGGTGAGGAAGAGGGGCGCCGTCGGGCTCTGCCGCGGCCGCTGGCCCTCGTGTCGTCCCGGCCCGGCAGCTTCAGGCCTTGCGGCCCCGGTGCAGGGCGACGATCCCACCGGTCAGGTTGTGCCAGGCGACGTCCGCCCAGCCGGCCTCCTGCAGGCGGGCGGCGAGCGCCGGCTGGTCGGGCCAGGCGCGGATCGACTCAGCCAGGTAGACGTAGGCCTCGGGGTTGCTGCTCACCGCGCGGGCGATCCGCGGCAGCGCCTTCATCAGGTACTCGGTGTAGACGGTGCGGAACGGCGCCCAGGTGGGACTGGAGAACTCGCAGACCACCAGCGTGCCGCCCGGCCGCGTCACGCGGGAGAACTCGCGGAGCGCCACGTCGGGGTCTGCGACGTTGCGCAGCCCGAAGGAGATGACCACGCCGTCGACGCTCTCGTCGGCCAGCGGCAGCGCCATCGCGTCACCGGCCACCTTCGGCACCGGACGGGCGGCGCCGGCGCGCAGCATGCCCTGGGAGAAGTCGCAGGCGATCGCGTGCACGCCGCCGGCCGCGAGCTCCACCGTCGAGACCGCCGTGCCCGCCGCGACGTCCAGCACCGTCTGCCCCGGGCGGGCGCCCAGCGCGTCGCGGGTGGCCCGCCGCCAGGAGGCGTCCAGGCCCCCGGAGAGCACCGTGTTCGTGAGGTCGTAGCGCTCGGCGACCCGGTCGAACATCGCCGCGACCTCGGCCGGCCGCTTGTCCAGCCCGGCCCTCACGCCGGCGGTGTGCGGGGTGTCTCGCCGGTCTGCCACGGCGTCGACGCTACAAGGCTGCCTAGTCTGGGTTCGTGACCGCGGCCGCCCTGACCTCCCCGGCAGCGGCCGCGCGCACCGTCAGCACGGTCCGCACGGACGACGTGGGCGAGCTGCTCGACCTGCTCCCGGCCGGCGGCGGGCTGTCCTGGGTGCGCCGCGGCGAGGGCCTCGTGGGCTGGGGCGAGGCCGCCCGGCTCGAGGTGTCCGGACGCGGCGCGCTGGCCGAGGCCGCCGACTGGTGGGAGGAGTACTCGGCCGGGCTCGAGGTCAGCGACGACGTCGGCGTCCCCGGCTCCGGCCCGGTGCTGTTCGGCAGCATCGCCTTCGACCCGGTGGCCGGGACGTCGGTCTTCGTCGTCCCCGAGGTGGTGGTGGGGCGGCGCCACGGCGTCGGGTGGGTCACCGCGATCGGCACCGCGCCGGAGCTGCCGGCGCCCGTCCCGGACGGCACAGGACCCGCCCCCCGCCTGCGCTACGCCGACGGGGCGCTGGACCCCGCGAGCTGGTGCGCCGCCGTCGCCGAGGCGGTGGAGCGGATCGCCGCCGGGGACCTGGCCAAGGTGGTGCTGGCCCGCGACCTGCTGGTCTCCGCCGAGCCCGCCCTGGACGCACGGCGGCTGCTGCACCGGCTGGCCGGGCGCTTCCCCGGCTGCTGGTCCTTCGCCGTCGACGGGTTGCTCGGCGCCACCCCCGAGCTGCTGCTGCGGCGCAGCGGGCAGCAGCTCTCATCCCGCGTGCTGGCCGGCACCGCCCCGCGGGGGGCGGGCGCGGAGGACGAGCGGCTGGCCGCGGCGCTCCTCGGGTCGGCGAAGGACCGCGCCGAGCACGCGCTCGCCGTCGACTCGCTGGCGCGCGCCCTGGAGCCCTACTGCAGCGAGCTCACCGCGCCGGAGGAGCCCGAGCTCCTCACCCTCGCCAACGTGCGCCACCTCGCCACCGACGTCGTCGGCACCCAGCGCGCCCCGGCCGGCCTGCTGGAGCTGGTGGGCGCGGTGCACCCCACGGCCGCCGTGTGCGGCACCCCCACCGCCGACGCCGCCGCGCTGATCGGTGAGCTGGAGGGCATGGACCGCGGTCGCTACGCCGGGCCGGTCGGCTGGATCGACGCCCGGGGCGACGGCGAGTTCGGCCTCGCCCTGCGCTGCGCGGAGCTGACCGGTGACGGCGGGGCGCGCCTGTTCGCCGGCTGCGGCATCGTCGCCGGCTCCGACCCGGCCGCCGAGCTGGCCGAGACGCAGGCGAAGTTCGCCGCCTTCCAGGCCGCGCTGGAGTCCTGACCCACACGGAACCGGTGTCGTTTCCGTCCAAGACCACCGATGCCGCAGCCCCTACGGTCCGGTGGTGGGACGGCCCGAGGACGCCGCCCGAGCAATGGGGAACGACTCCCCCTGAACCGTGGAGGCACACCATGCCGCGCCAACTCGTCTGGACGGGCTTCATGACCCTGGACGGTGTCGTCGACTCCCCCGGTGGAGCCGTCGAGGGGCACCCCAGCGGCGGCTGGGTGCTGCGGACGCCGTTCGTGCCCGAGTCGTTCGCGCTCAAGGCCGAGGAGCTCGAGGAGACCAGCGCGCTCATGTTCGGGCGGCGCAGCTACGAGGCGTTCTCCGGCAGCTGGCCCGCCTCCGAGGACCACATCGCCTACCGCGACCTGCCGAAGTACGTCGTCTCCGGGTCGCTCGGGGAGGATGCGCTCGTCGACGGCTGGGGCCCCCAGGAGATCCTGCGGACCACCGAGGACGTCGCCGCGCTCAAGGAGACCGAGGGTGGCGCGATCTTCATCCACGGCAGCGCGGAGCTCGCACGGAACCTCGCCCACGCCGACCTGATCGACCGGTACAACGTGCTGGTGTTCCCTGTGCTGCTCGGCTCGGGCAAGAGCGTGTTCAGCCGCACCGACGACGACCGGCGCCAGCTGTCGCTCCGGGAATCGGCGTCCTACTCGAACGGCGTCATCAAGGCCCTCTACGACGTGGTCCGCTGAGGCGTCAGCGGGAGCGCGCCGCCGGTCCCCCTGCGCAGCTGGCCGGCGGTGCGGCCGATGTACCGCCGCAGCGCGCGGGCGAGGTGCGGCTCGTCGTAGTAGCCGAGGTCAGCGACGACGGTGGCCGCGGTCGCCCCGCCCAGCAGCAGCGCGGTGGCGGTCCTGGCGCGCCCGATCTGCTCGATCGCGCCCCGGCTCAGGCCCGTCGCCGCGCGGAAGCGGCGCTCGAGCGTGCGGTCGGAGCCGGGCACACCACCTCCGCGCAGGGCCGAGGCGACCAGGGGGTCGCGCACCACGCAGCCGCCGCGGACGAGCCGCTCCACCAGCGCCTCGGCGTCATCCGCGCCGGGCGTCTCCCAGCGATCGCCGTGGAGCCGGAAGTGCCGTCGCGTCGTGTCGGGCAGCTCGATCCCCGAGTCGACGAGGGCCGAGGTGGGCGTCCTGCGCAGCGACGTGCCGACCGCGAACTCGATGCCCACGAACGAGGCGCCCTCGGGCACCGGAGCGCTGCTGGTGCGGGTCTCCGGACCGGTGACCGCCGCGTACGGGACGCCGTCCCGCTCCCAGAACACGAGGCCCCAGGTCTCCGACGCCACCGACGTCATCTGCGACACCCCGGTGCTGCCCCCGGTCCACACCGAGGAGATCCAGGGCGAGCCGGAGGCGCGCGTCCGGATCTCCAGCCCCACGCCGGGGAACCTATCGCGGGGCGCGCCCTCCGCCCATCGGCCGGCGCACCCGGTCGTCACCCCAGCGCGTCGGCGGCCGCCTGCCGAAGCCGGCCGGCGAGCTCGGCCTCGGCGCGCTGGTCGGTGCGGACGACGACGACCTGCGGGCCGCCCAGCCCCAGCACCGCCGCCAGCTCCGCCGGGGTCGACACCCGCGCCGCCGGCCAGCCCAGCGTCTCGGCCACCGCCACCAGGTCGCGCCCGTGCGGGGTGCCGAACACCCGGCGGTAGTCCGCGGCGTGCCGGTCCTGCCCCGGTTCGAGCTGGGCGAAGATCCCGCCGCCGTCGTTGTCGGGCACCACCACGGTGAGGTCCGGCCGCGGCTCACCCTCGCCGAGCAGCAGCCCGGTCAGGTCGTGCAGGAACGTCAGGTCGCCCATCAGCGCGAACGCCGGCCCCCCATGGACCAGAGCGGCCCCCACGGCGGTCGAGACGGTCCCGTCGATGCCCGCGACCCCCCGGTTGGCCAGCACGCTGACGTCGGCCCGCGGGACGGCCAGCCGGTCGACGTCGCGCACCGGCGTCGAGGACCCCAGGACCAGCAGCGCGCCGGCGGGCAGCGCGGCGACGACGTCGCGGGCCAGCCGCGCGGCCGTCATCCCCGGCGCCTCGTCCAGCACCGCGTCGACCGCCGCACCCACCCGCTCGGCGGCCGCGTGCCAGGTGGCGGCCCACTCCGCGTCGACCGGTTCGTCGGGCTCGGCACCGGCCAACAGCCGCCGGACACCGGTGCTCGACCGCCCGGCATCGGCCCACCGCGGGGAGGCGCTCACCGTCTCGACCGTGACGGCCGGGTCGGCCAGCAGGGCGTTGACCGGCCGGGAGAGCGTCGGGCGGCCCACCACGAGCACCCGCTCGGGCCGGTGGGCGGCCAGCCAGCTGGCCGCCCCGAGCGCCAGCACGCCCCCGCGGAGCCCGCCCGGCAGCCCCCAGAACGCGCTGCTCGGCTCGGCGACGACCGGCCACGCGGAGCCCTCCGAGATCCCGGGTGCGGCGTGCAGCGGGCCGTCGCCGGCGATCACCAGCGTGCGCGGCGGCAGGCGGAGCACCCGCCCCGCCCACCCCGCCGACGGCTCGGCCGCCGTCCACGGCCGCCCGCCGGGACGGCCCGCCCAGGGGCCGGCGGGCTCGGCGGGGTCGTCGTCGGGCAGCAGCGGCTCACGGAGCGCGAGGTTCAGGTGCACCGGACCGGGGTCGGCCGAGAGCGTGCCGCAGGCGATGGTGAGCGCCTTGGCGGCGAGCGAGCGCCAGTAGCGGTTCTGCGCCTCCTCACGGCCGGCCTCGGGCACGCCGACGTCGGCCGCCCAGCGCACCGCGCCGCCGTACAGCCCGGCCTGCTCGATGGTCTGGTTGGCGCCGGTCGCGCGGAGCTCCGGGGGCCGGTCGGCGGTGAGCGCCAGCAGCGGCACCCCGCTGGCGTCGGCCTCCAGCACGGCGGCGTGCAGGTGCGCGGTCGCCGTCCCCGAGGTGGTGACCACCGGCACCGGGCGGCCGGACCGCTTCGCCAGCCCGAGCGCGAGGAAGGCCGCCGTCCGCTCGTCGATGCGCACGTGCAGCCGCAACCGGCCCTCCCGCTCGGCCGCCGCGAGCGCCAGGGCGAGCGGCGCGGACCGGGAGCCGGGGGCCAGCACCGCGTCGGTGACGCCGCCGCGGAGCAGTTCGTCGACCAGCACGCGGGCGAACGCGGTGGAGGGGTTCACGCGGCGAGCACCTCGTCGATCCGGGTCAGCCACCGGGCCACCGTCGCCTCACCGGCCGTGGGGACGCGATCCGGCTCCGGCCGCACCACCGGCAGGCCGCCGTCGACCGGCAGCAGCGGGGACGACGACACGTCGCCGGTGAAGAGCGCGACGGTGGCCAGGCCGCAGGCGAACGGCAGCTCCGGTAGGGCGGCGGCCAGCGCCACCCCGGCGGCGATGCCGACGGAGGACTCCAGCGCCGAGGAGACGACGCACGGCAGGCCGTGGGCCTCCGCCACGCGCAGCGCCGCCCGCACGCCGCCCAGCGGCTGGACCTTGAGGACGACGACGTCGCCGGCCTCCCGCAGGTCGACGGCGAGCGGATCGGCCGAGCGGCGCACGCCCTCGTCGACGGCGACGCGCACGTCCACCCGCCGGCGCAGGGCGGCGAGCTCCGGGAGCGTGGCGCACGGCTGCTCGACGTACTCCAGGCCGACGGCGGCGTCGAGCTCGCGGATCCGCCGGACCGCGGTGTCGACGTCCCAGGCGGCGTTGGCGTCGACGCGGATCGCGCCTCCGGGGCCCAGGGCGTCGCGCACCGCCTCGACGCGGGCGCGGTCGTGCTCGTGCGTCTGCCCCGGCTCGGCGACCTTGACCTTGGCGGTGCGGCACCCGGAGCCGGCCACGATCGCGTGCGCCCGCTCCGCGTCGACCGCGGGCACCGTCACGTTCACCGGCACGCTGGATCGCACGGGCGCGGGCCAGCCCTCCACGGCGGCCTCGACGGCGGCGGCCCACCAGCGGCGGCTCTCGGCGGCGTCGTAGTCCCAGAAGGGCGAGAACTCGCCCCAGCCCGCCGGGCCGCGCAGGAGCACCCCGTCACGGACGTCGATGCCCCGGAAGCGGGCCCGCAACGGCACCTCGTAGACGGCCAGCCCGGTGATTCCCGCCGGTAGCGCGGCGGCGGGGACGGCGGTCACGGTGATCAGCCTATGAGAAGGGCCCCTACCCCCTCCTCTCGCAGGCTCGTGGCGGGCCCCTGCAGGGAGCCGCATAGGCTCGTCCCTCGTGGCTCGGCAGCTGACCCTCGTGGCCGCGGGCGAGCTCTCCGACGACGACGTCCGCGCGGCCCTGGACGGCGGGCGCCCGCTGGCCGTGCTGCCCGCCGGCCCCCCGGCCGTGGTCGACGCCGCCCGCGCCGTGCTCCGCCCCGACGAGCCGCTGGAGGCCGGCGCCGACCTCGTCGTCGTCACCTCCGGCTCCACCGGGGGCGGGCGCGGGGTGCTGCTGCCCGCCACCGCGCTGCGGGCCTCCGCGACGGCCACCCTCGACCGGCTCGGCGGCCCCGGCAGCTGGCTGCTGGCGCTGCCGGTGTCGGCGATCGCCGGGCTGCAGGTGCTGTGCCGCTCCCTGCTCGCCGGGCGCACCGCCACCCGCCTCGGCGACGGCGAGCCGCTGGCCGGCGCGCTCGCCCGCATGCCTTCCGGCGACCGCCGCTACACCGCGCTGGTCCCCACCCAGCTCCGCCGCGCGCTCGACGCGGAGCCGGACGCGCTGCGCGCCTTCGACGCGATCCTGGTGGGCGGCGCCGCCACCGATCCGGCGCTGCTCACCCGGGCCCGGGCCGAGGGCGTCGCCGTCGTCACCACCTACGGCATGACCGAGACCGCCGGCGGGTGCGTGTACGACGGCCTGCCGCTGGACGGGGTGGGCGTGCGGATCGCCGACGGCGGCGTGGAGCTGGCCGGCCCGGTGCTGGCGCTGGGCTATCGCGGCGACCCCGGGGGCACGGCGGCGGCCTTCGCCGACGGCTGGTTCCGCACCCGCGACGCGGGCACGCTCGACGCGGACGGCCGGCTCACCGTGCACGGCCGGCTGGACGACGTCGTCATCTCCGGCGGGGTCAACGTCGCGCCCGCCGCCGTGGAGGCCGCGCTGCGGGAACACCCCGCCGTCGCCGACGCCGTCGTCTTCGGCCGCCCGGACCCGGAGTGGGGGCAGCGCGTCGTCGCCGCCGTCGTCCCGGCCGCCGGCGGCACCCCCGCTCTCTCCGACGTGCGCCCGTGGGTGGCCCAGCGGCTCGGCGCCGCGGCCGCGCCCCGGGAGCTGCACCTGATCGACGCGGTCCCCACCCTGCACACGGGCAAGCCCGACCGCCGCGCCGTCGCGGCTCGCACCCCGGAGGTCTGATGGCCACCCCCGCCCAGTGGCTGGCCGGCGCCCGCCCCCGCACCCTGCCGGCGGCGGTCTCGCCGGTGCTCGTCGGCACCGGGACCGCGGTCGCGCTGGACGGCTTCCGGCTCGCGCCCGCGCTGCTCGCGCTGGTCGTGGCCCTGGCCCTCCAGGTCGGCGTGAACTACGCCAACGACTACTCGGACGGGAAGCGCGGCACGGACGCCGACCGGGTCGGTCCCATGCGGCTGGTCGGCTCGGGGGCCGCCACCCCGCGGCAGGTGCTCGTCGCGGCGCTCGCCTCCTTCGCCGTCGCCGGGGTCGCGGGGCTCGCCCTGGCGGCGCTCTCGAGCTGGTGGCTGGTGGCGGTGGGCGCGGTCTGCATCGCGGCGGCCTGGACCTACACCGGCGGCCCGCTGCCCTACGGGTACCGGGCCCTGGGCGAGGTCTTCGTCTTCGTCTTCTTCGGCCCGGTCGCCGTCGTCGGCACCACCTACGTGCAGACCCGCACCCTGCCCGCCCTGGCGTTCGCGGTCTCGGTGCCCGTGGGGCTGCTGATCGTGGCGATCCTGGTGGTGAACAACCTGCGCGACATCGAGGGCGACGCCCGGGTCGGCAAGCGCACGCTCGCCGTGCTGCTCGGTGACCGCGGCACGCGGCTGCTCTACGCGGCGCTGCTCGTCGTGCCGTTCCTGGTCGTCGCCGCCGTGGGCGTCGCGCGGCCGTGGGCGCTGCTCGCGCTGGCCGCCGCGCCCCTCGCGCCGGCCCCCGTGCGGACCGTGCTGGCCGGCGGCCGCGGACCGGCGCTCATCGGGGTGCTCGCCTCCACCGGTGTGCTGACCTTGGTCGCCGGCGTGCTCCTGGCCGTCGGGCTGGCGCTGAGCTGAGCTACCCGGCCGCCCCGCCGCTGAGCCGGTTCCGGAGGTCCTCCTTGGCCGCGCGGCGGGCGACGCTGCGGGCTGCGAGCGCCTCGGTGAGCCGCTCGCGCGAGGGCCGGAGCAGGACGTAGGAGACCGGCATCGACAGCAGCAGGCCGAACAGCAGCCCCGGGAAGCTGCCCAGACCCGCCCACCAGAGGATGAGCACGAGCGCCGCGGCGATCGCGAACCGCCCGACGGTGTAGAGCAGCAGCCAGGGCAGCACCTTCGGGGGCGAGGCCGCGCCCCCCGCGGGGCCGACCGGCGTACCGGCCGGGGTCTGGTCCTGCTCAGCCATGACGGCCCTCCCACTTGGTCGAGAGAACGACCGTCGTCCTCGTGCGTGCGACCCCTCTGATGCGGTTCAACGCGTCGATGGCCTCCTCGAGTGCCGCGATGTCGGTCACGCGGACCTTCACCACGTAGTCCTCGCCACCCGCGACCCGCCAGCAGTCCTCGACGGCGGGCAGGGCGAGCAGCCCGTCCTGGACCCGGGTCTCGTCGACGGCGTCGCTCTCGATCAGGCTCACCAGCGCGGTCACGGGCAGCCCCACCGCCGCCGGGTCTACGACGGCGCGGTAGCCGGTGATCACCCCGGCCGCCTCGAGCTTGCCGACCCGCTCGTGCACGGCGGGCGAGGAGAGCCCCACCTGCCGGGCGAGCTCGGCGTAGCTGGCCCGCCCGTTGGCGCGCAGCAGCTCGACCAGCTGCCGGTCGACGGCGTCGATGGCGGTTCTCCGTCCTGCCCGGGGGTACCCGTGTCGGTTGTGCGGCACCGAGTATCACCGCCGACGTACGCTGGAGTCCGACGAGGGGGTGGGCCCGTGTTGTTCCTGGTGGTTCTCGTGATGGCGGTCGTGGTCGTCGCCCTGGTGGTGCGCGCCGCGGCCAACGCCGGCCCGGAGGGGAGCGCACGCCCCGCCCGCCGCCCGCAGCGGCCCCGGGGCCCGGTGAAGTTCGTGGCTCCCGACGACGACCCCGAGTTCCTCCGCGAGCTCGAGCGGCGGGCCCGCCGGGACGACGGCTCCCCCACGTAGGACCCGGCGGAGAGGTCTCCCTCTCAGGCGGCCGGTGCCGCGCCGAACAGGCGTCGCCAGCCGCGCTTCGGCGGTGTGCCCGCCGTGACGGCCGGCGTCTCCGCCGCCTGCTCGTCCGCTGCCAGGTCGCCCGGCCAGCCGAGCCCGCCTCCCCCGGGGGCGGGCTCGTCGCCCGGCCAGCCCAGGTCGCCCTGCTCGGCCACGGCCGGGGGCGCGTGGCGGTGGCCGCCGGCCGCGTCGGCCGGCCGGCCGGCGAGCGCCGCGGCGACGAGCGGGTGCGGCGACGCGCCCTCGGCGGCCTCGTGCCTACCCACGGGACGTCTCCCCACCTGCCGGTGCGCTGCTGGTCAGCTCCATGGGGGCATGGAAGCACGAGGGCCGGACAACCGGCGGCATTGACGGCGCGGTGCTGCCCGGACGGGGGAGGCCGTCACTCGACCCCGGCGTAGCTGTGCAGTCCGCTGGAGACCAGGTTGACGAAGGTCAGGTTGAAGATCATGACCGCGAGGCCGACCACGTTGACCCACGCCGCCTTGCGCCCGCGCCAGCCCGGCGTCGTGCGCGCGTGCAGGTAGGCGGCGTAGACGACCCAGGCGACGAAGGACCAGGTCTCCTTCGGGTCCCAGCCCCAGAAGCGACCCCAGGCCGCCTCGGCCCAGATGGCGCCGGCGATGACGGCGAAGGTCCAGATCGGGAAGCCGAGCACCGCGGTGCGGTGGGCGACGCGGTCCAGGGTGGCGGCCAC
The DNA here is from genome assembly GCF_054050895.1 of Blastococcus sp. SYSU DS0669. Classification (NCBI taxonomy): domain Bacteria; kingdom Bacillati; phylum Actinomycetota; class Actinomycetes; order Geodermatophilales; family Geodermatophilaceae; genus Blastococcus; species Blastococcus sp. SYSU DS0669. The sequence continues at coordinate 119,810 of NZ_JBJHAE010000008.1, forward strand.
GGGCAGCCGGGAGACGACGCCGGTGCCCTCGTCCGCGCCGGGGCGCGACTTCACCAGGTAGAGGGCGCTGGCGATGCCGCTGACCATGAAGATGCCGAAGCCGAGGATCGCCGCGGTGACGTGGATGGCCAGCCAGGAGGACCGCAGCGCGGCGACGACGGGCGCGGCCTCGGTGTAGAGGCCCAGCCCGATGGCCACGAGGGAGAGCACGACCGGGCCGAGCACGAAGACGCCGATGTGCCGCAGGTTGGGCGTGCGCACCGCGAGCACCACGTACGCCACGACCGCGACCAGCACGACCGCCGTCGCGAACTCGTACATGTTGCCCCACGGCAGGCGGTCGGTCGCCATGCCGCGGGTGACGAGGATGCCGGTGTGGGTGAGCGCGCCCAGCACGGTCAGCCCGATCGCGGCGAGCCCCCACCGGTTGCCCCGCGGCGTCTCGCCGGCTGGGACCTGCTCGGGGGTGCCGCCGCCGGAGCCGGCGCCGACGGCGGCCAGCTCGCGGGTCCGGGACACGCGCCGGCCGAAGGCGAGCTGCGCGCAGAAGGCGAGCAGCGCGACGGAGTAGATGGCGACGCTCACGGAGAAGAGGCTGTCCGACAGCTCGGCCAGCGACGGGTCAGTCACGCGGGGGGACCTCCGGATCGGGTGCGGTGCGGGCGGGCGGGGCCGCGGCCAGCGCGTCCCGCAGTTCGTCGGACAGGGCCTCGAACCGGGAGCCGCCCTCGCCACCGCCGCGCGTCAGCGACGCCAGCGTGAGCACGGTACCGCCGCCGCCGGCGGCCGGTTCGGCCCGGGCGAAGACGCGCTCGCGGCGGAGGAGCAGCATGCCGAGCAGCCCGCCGAGCAGGGCGATGGCCGCGCCCAGCACCCACAGCTGGCCGGGATCGTGGGAGTACTGCAGCGCGGCGAACTCCTTGACCCCGGTGAAGGTGATGCGGGTGCCGTCGGGGAGGTCCAGCGTCTCCCCCACCGACAGGTTCGCGGCACCGACCTCGGTGAGCCGGCCGCGTTCGATCTGGCTCTGGTCGATCGAGTAGACCGACTGCGGCAGGCCCGAGTCGAGGCCGAGGTAGCCGGAGTAGGCGATGAGCGCCACCTGCGGCGCGAGCGGCCGCGGGTCGACCGAGGTGAGCACGCCGCCCTGCAGCAAGCCGGTGGGGGCGAGGAACCCCTCCACCGCCAGCTGCTCCTCCTGACCGGGGACGTCGGGCAGCTTGAGCGCGCCCTCGCTGGCCATCGTCTGCTGGTCGGTGGGCAGGAAGGGCACGGTCAGGTCGGTGAACGTCGTCCCGTCCGGCACGGTGACGGTGAACGTCGGGCTGAAGCCGTGGCCGGTGACGTAGACCCGGTCACCGTCGAGGCGCAGCGGGTCGTTGACGCCGATGGTCCGGGAGCGCTCCTCGCCGGCGGGGGCGCCGTAGCGGATGTCGGCGGTGAACGAGGCGGCGGTGAGGTTCTCCTCGTACTCGGCGCGGAACTGGTCGAGGTCGACGCAGAGCGCGTTGAGGTCGCCGCTGTCGACGAGGGGGCCCGCCGAGTACGTGTCGTACTGCTGGAAGGAGTTGCAGAAGCCCTGCCCCTCGGTGACCAGGATGCTGCCCTCGTAGCCCCACAGCTTCCCGCCGGCCAGGCCGAGCAGGAGGGCCAGCAGGGAGAGGTGGAAGACCAGGTTGCCGGTCTCCTTGAGGTAGCCCTTCTCGGCCGAGAGCTCCGGCCCGCGCGCGCCCTGGCGGCGGACGACCCGGAAGCGGCGCACCCGCAGCTCCTCCTCGACGAGGTCGAGCGCGGCGCCGGGGGCCGCCGGCGCGGTCAGCCGCCCGGAGTCCGGCAGCCGCAGGAGGTTCCGCGGTGCCGGCGGCGGGGGGGTGCGCAGGGACCGGGCGTGCTCGGCGGCGCGCGGCAGCACGCAGCCGATCAGCGAGACGAAGAGGAGCAGGTAGACCGCGGCGAACCACGGCGAGCTGAAGACGTCGAAGAGGTAGAGCCGGTCGAGCACCGGGGCGAGCTCGGGGTGGTCGGCGAAGTACTGGTTGACGTTGTTCTGCGACAGCGCCCGCTGCGGCAGGAGCGACCCGGGCACGGCCGCGAGCGCCAGCAGGAACAGCAGCACGATCGCCGTGCGCATCGCGGTCAGCCGCCGCCACCAGCGCAGCAGCAGACCGCCCAGCCGCCGGCCCGCCGAGGGGCCGGGGGGCGGGGCGGGTGCGGCCGGCCGCGGGGGTGCCTCGACGCTCACAGCGCCGAGTCCCCGAAGCCGGTGGCCGCCAGCCACGAGCGCAGCCAGCCCATCATCTCGGTCCAGGCGCCGGTGAGCAGGAGCAGGCCGATGAGGACCAGGACGGCGCCGCCGAAGCGGGTGACGGCGCGGGCGTGCCGGCGCAGGAACGAGGTGGCGCCGACGGCCCAGCGGGCGCCCAGCGCCACCAGCAGGAAGGGGACGCCGAGGCCCAGGCAGTAGGCGACGCCCAGCAGCGCGCCGCGCCCGGCGGTGGCCTCGGAGACCGCCAGCGAGTAGACCGCGCCGAGGGTCGGCCCGAGGCAGGGCGTCCAGCCCAGGCCGAAGACGATGCCCAGCAGCGGGGCCCCGGCGAGCCCGGTGACCGGCCGCGCGCGGAGCCGCTTGGTGCGCTGCAGCAGCGGCAGCCAGCCGAGGAAGCCCAGCCCGACGACGACCGTGATCGCCCCGAACACCCGGTTGAGGGTCTCGGCGTGCTCGACCAGCAGCCGGCCCAGCCCGCCGAACGCGGCGCCGAAGGCCACGAAGACGAGGGTGAAGCCGAGCACGAACAGCAGCGCGCCGAGCACCACCCGCCCGCGGGGCGCGCGGTCGTCCACCGGCGCGCGCACCGCCGTCGCCGTGCCACCCCCGGAGGGCGCGGGTGTGGCGGCCGCGGTCCGGGTGCCGCTGCCGACCAGCCCGGTGACGTAGGAGAGGTAGCCGGGCACCAGCGGCAGCACGCAGGGCGAGGCGAAGCTGATCAGCCCCACGAGCGCGGCGACGCCGGCCGCCACGAGCAGTGGCCCGTCGGTGACCAGGCCGGCGAAGGTCTCCCCCACGGTCAGGCCCCTTCCGCCAGCAGCAGGTCCAGGGTGCCGCGCAGGTCGTCCTGCTGCACCGCCGCGGTGTACACGGCGGCCACCCGACCCTGCCGGTCCAGCACCACGGTCGAGGGGATCGCGTTGGCCGGGTAGTCGCGGAACGCGAGGGCGACCTCGCCGCGCGGGTCGAACAGCGACGGGAAGGTGATCTCCCCGCCGTCGAGGAAGGCCTGCGCCAGCTGGCGGTCGTCCTTGACGTTGATGCCGAGGAACTCGACCCCCTCGGCCCCGACCTCGCCGTAGACCTCCTCGAACTCCGGCGTCTCCACCCGGCAGGGCGGGCACCAGGAGCCCCAGAAGTTGATCACCGCGATCTCGCCGTCCAGCGTCGTCGACTCGAAGGCGCTCCCGTCCAGCAGCTCGCCGGTGAACCGCGGCGCGGCCTGCCGCTCGTCGGCCGGGATGACCTCGCCGGCGGGCGTGCCGGCCACGAAGCGGAACTCGCCGCCGTTGTTGACGTCGACGGCGTCGGAGCCGGTGCTGCACCCGGCGAGCAGCGCCGTCGCCAGGACGGCCGTGAGCACCTTCCTCATGCGCCCGGCACCGCGTCGGGGTCGGTGGCGCCGGCCGGCTCGGCGTACGCGACGCCCACGAACCGGTCGTCCTCGTAGGTGAGCGAGGTGACGCTGGCCAGCGAGCACTCCCGGCGGCGGGGGTCGTGGGCGAAGCGGCGTCCCTCGACGTGCAGGCGGGTGGTCCAGATGGGCAGCTGGTGGCTGACCAGCACGGCCTCGTGGCCGCGGGCGGTGTCGCGGGCGGCCTCGACGGCGGCGATCATGCGCGCGGCGATCTCGACGTACGGCTCGCCCCAGGAGGGCTCCATGGGGTTGCGCAGCTTCCACCAGTTGCGGGGCGCCCGGAAGACGCCGCCCCCGCGGCCGACGACCGTGCCCTCGAAGGCGTTGCCCGCCTCGATGATCCGCTCGTCGACGGCGACCTCCAGCCCCGTGGCCTCGGCCAGGGGGCGGATGGTCTGCCGGGCCCGCTCCAGGGGGCTGGACACCAGGTGGACGACGTCCCGGCCGCGGAACCACTCCGCGGCCGCGACCGCCATGGCCTCGCCGGCGGCCGACAGCCGGTAGCCGGGCAGCCGGCCGTAGAGCACGCCGGCGGGGTTGTGCACCTCGCCGTGCCGGAGGAGGTGGACGACGGTGGTGGTCACGAGGAGCGCTCGCTGTCGATCGCGCCGGTGCGGTGGGCGTCGGCCTCGGCGGCGGCGCGGGCCGCCGCGGGCAGGGCCTCGAGCACGCGGTCGAGGGCCTCGCCGTCGAGCTGCGCGTTGACGAACCAGGCCTCGAACGCCGACGGCGGGAGGTACACCCCGCGGGCGAGCAGCGCGTGGAAGAAGGCGGTGTAGCGGGAGACGTCCTGCGTGCGGGCGTCGTCGTAGTCGCGCACCTGCCGCTCGTCGGGCACGAAGAAGATCGAGAACATGTTGCCGGCCTGCTGCACCCGGTGCGGCACACCGGCGGCGAACAGCGCGGCGCTCGCGGCCCCGCGCAGGACGGCGGAGACCTCGTCGCAGCGGGCGTAGACCTCGTCGGTGCAGTTCCGCAGCGTGGCCAGGCCCGCCGCGACCGCCACCGGGTTCCCCGACAGGGTGCCCGCCTGGTAGACCGGCCCGCTCGGCGCGAGGTGGTCCATGAGGTCGGCCCGCCCCCCGAAGGCCGCCGCGGGCAACCCGCCGCCCATCACCTTGCCGAAGGTGAACAGGTCGGCGTCGACCGGGTCCAGGCCGTACCAGCCCGACCGCGAGACCCGGAAGCCGGTCATGACCTCGTCGAGGACCAGCAGCGCGCCGTGGGCGGCCGTGATCCGGCGGAGCTCGGCGTTGAACCCGTCCAGCGGGGGCACGACGCCCATGTTGCCCGGCGCCGCCTCGCTGACCACCGCGGCGATCTGCGCCCCCCGCTCGGCGAAGACGGTCTCGACGGCGGCGACGTCGTTGTAGGGCAGCACGATCGTGTCGGCGGCGGCCCCGGTGGTGACGCCGGGGGTGTCGGGCAGCCCGAGCGTCGCGACCCCGGAGCCGGCCGAGGCGAGCAGCGCGTCGACGTGCCCGTGGTAGTTGCCGGCGAACTTGACCAGCAGGGGGCGGCCCGTCGCGCCGCGGGCCAGCCGCACCGCCGAGAGGACCGCCTCGGTGCCGGAGTTGACCAGCCGGACCCGCTCGACCGGCGCCACGCGGGCCCGGATCTCCTCGGCGAGCTCCAGCTCGCCCTCGGTGGGGGCGCCGAAGGACAGGCCCCGGCGCGCGGCGGCGGTGACCGCCTCGACGACGGCGGGGTGCGCGTGGCCCAGGATCATCGGCCCCCACGAGCTGACCAGGTCCACGTAGCGCCGTCCGTCGGCGTCGGTGATCCAGGGACCGGAGCCCTCGGCCATGAAGCGCGGCGTGCCGCCGACGGCGCGGAAGGCGCGCACCGGGCTGTTCACCCCGCCCGGGGTGATCTCCTGACCGCGGGCGAAGAGGCCGGCCGAGACCGGGGCCTCGTAGGTGTAGGGCGGGCTGTCCAGCGAGGTCACGTCCCCAGTGTCCCCTCTGCGCCGGGCGACCGTTCGGAGGCGTGGCGCACACCCGCCAGCAGGGCCGCCCGCAGCGCCGCGGGGTCGCGGGTCGGGACGAGCACCGTCCGGCCGTCGGTCAGCCGCAGCGGCAGCCCGGTGCGGCCGCGTGGCAGCGACCAGCCCCCGCCGAGCACGGGGGCGCCGGCGTCGACCCCGGCGTCGGCCTCCCGCAGCGCCGTCGCGTCGACCTCGCGCAGCGGCACCTGCTCGCGGCCCACCGCCAGGCCGTCGGCGTCCACCCGGACCGTCCACACCCGGCGGGCGGAGAGGCAGCCGATGGCGACGACGCCGGGCACCGCGACCAGCGTGACCACCCAGACCAGCGGCGGGACGTCGGGCCCGGGCAGCACCAGGTCCCAGACGACGAGGAGCCCGAGGACCCCGGCGACCAGCCAGAACGGCCGCCAGGAGCCCCCGGGCTCGACGTACGTCATGTCCCCGACCACCACCGGGTCAGCGGGTGAGCAGCCGCGCGGCCTCGACGGCCCAGTAGGTGAGCACCTGGCCGGCGCCCGCGCGGCGGATGGCGACCAGCGTCTCGAGGATCGCCCGCTCGCGGTCCACCCAGCCGTTGGCGGCGGCCGCCTCGACCATCGCGTACTCGCCGCTGACCTGGTAGGCGCTCACCGGCACCTGCACGGCCTCGGCGACGCGCGCCACGATGTCCAGGTAGGGCAGCGCCGGCTTCACCATCACCGCGTCGGCGCCCTCGGCCAGGTCCTGCGCCACCTCGCGCAGCGCCTCGTCGGCGTTCGGCGGGTCCATCTGGTAGGTCGACCGGTCGCCGAACTGCGGGGCACCCTCGGCCGCCTCGCGGAAGGGGCCGTAGAAGCCCGAGGCGTACTTGGCCGCGTAGGCCAGGATCGGCACCTCGGTGGACGCGGCGCTGTCGAGCCCGGCGCGGATCGCCGCCACCTGGCCGTCCATCATCCCGCTGGGGGCCACCAGGTGGGCGCCGGCCTGCGCCTGCGCGATCGCCACGGCGGCGTACCGGTCCAGGGTCGGGTCGTTGTCCACCACGCCCGCCGGGGTGACGACGCCGCAGTGGCCGTGGTCGGTGTACTCGCACAGGCAGAGGTCGGCCATGAGCACCAGCTCGTCGCCGAGGTCGGCCCGCAGGTTCTGCAGCGCCACGTTGACCACGCCGTCGGCGGCGTCGGCCTGCGAGCCGACCGGGTCCTTGCCCGACGGGATGCCGAAGAGCATCAGCCCGCCGATGCCGGCCTCGGCCGCCTCGTGCGCGGCCTTCCGCAGCGAGTCCTGCGTGTGCTGGACCACGCCGGGCATCGAGCCGATGGGCACCGGGGCGTCGATGCCCTCCTTGACGAAGACCGGCAGCACCAGGTCGGCCGGGGCCACCCGGGTCTGCGCGGTCAGCCGCCGCAGCGCGGGCGTCGACCGCAGCCGGCGCCCGCGTGCGAAGCCCGGGTTCGCGCCCTGCACGTGTCCCGCCCCGCCACCCGAGCCGGTCACTTACCCTCGCCGTCCTCCGCCTCGCGCAGCGACAGGGCGTACTCGGCCAGCGCGTCGACCAGCGGCGCGACGGCGGCCGTCTCCGGCTGCACGTCGACCCGCAGCCCGAACTCCTGCGCGCTCGCGGCGGTGGCCGGGCCGATCACCGCGACCACGGTCTTGGCGTGCGGCTTGCCGGCGATGCCGACCAGGTTCCGCACGGTGCTCGACGAGGTGAAGCAGACGGCGTCGAAGCCACCGCCCTTGATCGCCTCGCGCACCGCCGCCGGCGGCGGGGCGGCCCGCACGGTCCGGTAGGCGGTGACGTCGTCGATCTCCCAGCCGCGCTCGACCAGCCCGGCCGCGAGGGTCTCGGTGGCGATGTCGGCGCGGGGCAGCAGCACCCGCTCGATCGGGTCGAGCACGTCGTCGTACTCCGGGAAGTCGGCGAGCAGGCCCTGGCTGGACTGCTCACCCGTGGGCACCAGCTCCGGCTGGATGCCGAAGTCCCGCACGGCCTCGGCCGTCTGCTCGCCGACGCAGGCGACCTTCACACCGGCGAAGGCGCGCGCGTCCAGGCCGAGCTCGACGAACTTCTCCCGCACGGCCTTCACCGCGTTGACCGAGGTGAAGACGATCCAGCCGTAGCGGCCGGTGACCAGGCCCTTGACGGCGCGGTCCATCTGGGCCGGGCTGCGCGGCGGCTCGACGGCGATCGTCGGCACCTCGACCGGCACGGCCCCGTAGGCGCGCAGCCGGTCGCTCATCTCGCCGGCCTGGTCCTTGGTCCGCGGCACGAGCACCCGCCAGCCGAACAGCGGGCGGCTCTCCCACCAGGACAGCCGGCCGCGCTTGTCGACGGCGGTGCCGACGGTGGCCACCACGGGCCCGCTCAGCGGGTCCAGCCCGGCGGTCTTCTCCGCCACGGCGGAGAGCTTGGTGACCAGGCTCTTCTGGCCGGTGCCCGAGCCGCCGGTGGTCACGACCAGGGGGGTGCTGCCGGAGAGGCCGCCCTCCACCAGGCGCACGGCGGCGTCCGGGAGCTGGTCGGCGGTGCCCTGCAGGACCAGCGTGCCGCCGGCCGCCGCGGCGGCGCCGGCCAGCGCGGGGAGGTCCACGCCGCTGCGCAGGTCCGCGGTCACCGCGGTGCTGCCCAGCGCGACCCCCGCGAAGGCGGGGACGGCGGTGGCGGTGGCGACGCCCGGCACCACGTCGAAGGGCACGGAGGTGCGCCCGACGGCGAGCACCTCCTTGACCACGTCGTCGGAGGTGTAGGGGTCACCGGTCACCAGCCGGACGACGACGGCGCCGTTCTTGGCGGCCGCGACCGCACCCTTGGCGACCTCGGCGGGCTCACCAGACACCGGCGTGAGCTCGGTCCCCGGGTTGGCCTCGCGGACGGCGTCCTGGACGGCGGCGGGAACGTCGGGGTCGACGAGGACCACCGCCGCCTCGGCCAGCGCGGCGCTCGCCCGGGCGGTCAGCATGCCCGGGTCGCCCGGGCCGGCGCCGACGAACACGACCCGGCCGGCGTGGCCTGCGGTCTTGCGCAAGCGCGTCATCGCGTGCTCCTGATCCTGGCCCGACTGCGTCGGGCGTCTGGTATGGCCCGAGGCGATCGGGCGTCTTCTGGGGTCTGGGTGGGGCGGGGGGTCACTCGCCGGCCGCCATGAGCGCGGCCGCGCCCCGGTCGAGCAGCTCGGCGGCGAGGCCCCGGCCGAGCGCGGCGGCGTCGGTCAGCGGCCCGGTGGCCGACCCGCGGACGGAGTCGCTGCCGTCCAGGGCGGTCACCGAGGCGCGGAGGAACAGCTCGGGGCCGCTCTCCCCCTCGGCGACCTCGGCGTACGCGGCGACCGGGGCGCTGCACCCGGCCTCGAGCGCGGCGAGGGTGGCGCGCTCGGCCACCACGCAGGCGCGCGTGGCGGGGTCCTCGAGCCGGCCCAGCAGCTCCCGGGTGCGGGCGTCGCTGGTGCGGCACTCCACGGCCAGGGCCCCCTGGGCCGGGGCGGGCAGCACCTGGAGCGGGTCGAGGGTCTCGGTGATCCGGTCGGTGCGGCCGATCCGGCTCAGCCCTGCCCGGGCCAGGACGACGGCGTCCAGGTCACCCGGGCCGCCGGGCGAGCCGGCCACGCGGGCCATCCGGCTGTCCACGTTGCCGCGGATCGGCACGATGTCCAGGCCGAGGCCGAGGGCCCGCAGCTGCGCGACGCGGCGCGGGGCGCCGGTCCCGATGCGCGAGCCGGGCGGCAGCTCGCCGAGCGTCAGCCCGTCGCGGGCCACCAGGGCGTCGCGCGGGTCCTCCCGCACCGGCACCGCGGCCAGGTTCAGCCCCGGCTCGGGCGCGGTCGGCAGGTCCTTGTAGCTGTGCACCGCCAGGTCGATCTCGCCGTCCAGCAGGGCGCGGCGGATCGCGGTCACGAACACGCCGGTGCCGCCCAGCTGGGCGATCGCCGCCGAGGACCGGTCGCCCTCGGTGCTGATCAGCACGAGCTCGACCGGCACGCCGGTGGCGGCGGTCAGGGCATCGGCGACGTCCTGGGACTGCGTCCGGGCCAGCACGCTGGCCCGGGTGCCCAGCCGCAGCGGGACGGCGGTCCCCGCCACCGGGGCGGCGGTGACCTGCACCTCGGTGGCGGTCATGCCGGGCCTCCCGGGCGGTCGGGGTCGACGGTGACGGCGTCGGCCAGCCGGCCGGCGCCGGGGGTGACGTCGGCGTCGATGCCCAGACCGAACAGTGCCCGCAGCGCGCCGGCGTAGTCGGTGCCGCCCGGCGTGGCGGCCAGCTCCTTGACCCGCACGGTGGGCTCGTGCAGCAGCTTGTCGACCACGCGGCGCACGGTGCGCGCGATCTCCGCGCGGGCCCGGCCGTCCAGGTCGGGCAGCCGGCCGGCCAGGCGGAGCAGCTCGGCGTCCACGACCTCGGCGGCCTGGCTGCGCAGCGCGGAGACGGTGGGCCCGACCTCGGCGGCCTGCCGCTCGGCGCGCAGCAGCGCCGTCTCGGCCTCGATCATGGCGCGGGCGGCGCTGATGTCGTCGGCCGCCACCGGCCCCGCGGTGGTCTCGCCGTCGTGCCGCTCGCCCTGCAGGAGGGCCAGGTCCACGACGTGCACGCCGGGCAGCGCGGCCACGCCCGGGTCGACGTCGCGGGGCAGGGCCAGGTCGATGACCACCAGCGGCCGGTCGCCCCGGCCGGTCATCGCCTGCGCGACGACGTCGGTGCCGACGACCAGCCCGGTCGCGCCGGTGCAGGTGAGGAGCACGTCGGCGGCGGCGAGCTCCTCACCCACGCCGGTCAGGGGAACGGCGCGGCCGTCGACCGCCTCGGCCAGCCGCCGGGCGGAGGCGGGGGTGCGGCTGCTGACGACCACGTCGGCGCCGCGACGGGCCAGCGTGGTCGCGGCGAGCGCGCCCATGGACCCCGCGCCGACGACGAGGACGGGCCGGCCGGCGAGGGCGCCGATGCGGGCCTCGGCCCGGTCCAGGGCCACGGAGACGAGCGAGGCGCCGGCCTGGTCGATGCCGGTCTCGGAGTGGATCCGCTTGCCCACCCGCAGCGCGCGCTGGGCGACCGGGTGCAGGGCGCGGCCGACGGTGCCCTCCTCGCGGGCGAGGGCGTAGGCGGCGCGCAGCTGCCCGAGCACCTGGGTCTCGCCGACGACCATCGAGTCCAGCCCGGCGGCCACGGTGAACAGGTGGGCCACGGCCTGGTCCTCGTAGTGCACGGTCACGTACGGGGAGAGCTCCTCCACCGTGGCGCCGGCCTGGCGCGCCAGCACCCGGCTGACGTCGGTGACGCCGCCGTGGAAGCGCTCGACCTCGGCGAACACCTCGACGCGGTTGCAGGTGGCGAGCACCAGCGCCTCGCTGACGTGGTCGCTACCGACCAGCTCGTGCAGCGCCTTGACCCGCTCGTCGGGACCCATCGCGAACTGCTCCAGCAGCGCGACCGGTGCGGTCTGGTGGCTCACGCCCACCGCCAGGAGGCTCATGCTGACTCCTCCCCCACGGGCACCCGCTGGTGGCCGAGGAAGGCCAGCACCTGGAGCTCCACGGAGAGGTCGACGTGGCGGACGTCGACGCCCGCGGGGGCCGACAGCGTCACCGGCGCGAAGTTCAAGATGCTCCTCACCCCGGCCGCGGCGAGCCGGTCGCAGACCTGCTGGGCGACGTCGGCCGGCGTCGCGATGACCCCGATGGAGGCCTGCGTGGCCGCGACGACCGCGTCGAGGTCGGCCACGTCCTGCACGGTCAGCCCGCCGATGCGCTGGCCGACCCGGCTCGGCGCGGCGTCGAGGAGGCCGACGAACTCGAAACCCCGGCTGCCGAAACCGGCGTAGTCGGCGAGCGCCGAGCCCAGGTTGCCGATACCCACGAGCACGCATGCGCGGGAGCGCTCGGCACCCAGCACGCGGGCGATGCGCTCGCGCAGGGCGCGCACGTCGTAGCCGACCCCGCGCACCCCGCAGGAGCCCAGGTGGGACAGGTCCTTGCGGAGGCCGGCCGGGTTGACCCCCGCGGCCGAGGCCAGGTCGCCGGAGGAGACGGTGGTCCGGCCGCCGTCGGCGAAGCTGGTCAGCACCCGCAGGTACACGGCCAGACGGGCGACGGTGGCCTCCGGGATCGACCGGGGCCGCGGCTGGATCACGGGCTCTCCACAGCGGTCGCGCCCGGGGGCCCGGCGGGCGCCGGGGGCGGGGCTACGACATCGGGGACGCGGGCGCACGAAGCGCTCACGACAGCCACGGTAACCGCTTGTGAACGCAGGAACAAAGTCGCCGGGACCGCATCGGCCCGTTGACCTGGGCCGATCGGGTCGCAGATGTGGTGGAGACCACGGTAGCCGCCGGGCGGCCGCCACCCGGACGGGGGGTGCGCGTCGGAGCCCGGCCCTACACCCCGAGGTCCCGCCGCAACCGGGGGACGTCGAGCGTGAAGTAGGAGTGCTCCCGGCCGTCGAGCAGAAGGACCGGCACCCGGTCGCCGTACTCGGCCTGCAGCTCCGGGTCGGCGTCGACGTCGACCTCGACGACCCGCAGGCCGGCGTTCGCGGCGAGGGGGGCCAGTTGCTCGGCCGCGGTGAGGCAGAGGTGGCAGCCGTCGCGCACCAGCAGCTGCAGGCGCTCAGCCATCGCCGGCCTCGCCGGTGGCGGCGGGCACCGTCTCGTCGGCGTCGCTGTCGGTGCCGGTGAGGCCCAGCTCGCGGAGCCGGGCCCGGCTGACCTTGCCGGTGAGCGAGTGGGGCAGCGACGGGAGGAAGTGGAGCGACGTCGGCACCTTGTACCGCGCCAGGGACTCCGCGGCGTGCGCCTGCAGGTCCTCGACCGCGAGCCGCTCCCCCGGCGCCAGCACGACGACGGCCTGCACCGCTGCCCCGGTGCGCGGCTCGGGCACACCGATGACCGCGCTCTCCGCCACCGCGGGGTGCTGGTCGAGGACCCGTTCCACCTCGGCCGGGTAGACGTTGAAGCCGCTGACGAGGATGAGGTCGCTGCGCCGGTCGACGAGGTGGAGGTCGCCGTCGGCGTCGCGGTAGGCGAGGTCGCCGGTGCCCAGCCACCCGTCCGCGTCCGGCCCGTCGGCGCCGTCGGGCCAGTAGCCGGAGAAGAGGTTGGGGCCGCGCACCCAGATCTCCCCCGGGCCCTCGTCGGCGCCGTCCTCGCCCCCGTCGCCGCCGGCCGGGTCGCCCGGGAGCGGTGCCGCGACGGCGGTGTCGCGCAGCGCGAGCTCCAGCCCGGGCACCGGGCCGCCGATGCAGGCGGGCTTGGCCCGGCCGGTGGCCAGGGTGCTGGCCACGACGGGCGCGGCCTCGGTGAGGCCGTAGCCCTCCCACACCGTGACGCCGGCGCGCTCGCGCATCGCCGTCCACACCTGCTCGGGCAGGGGTGCGGCGCCGGCGGAGGCGATGCGGACGGCGGCGAACGCGCGGCGGAGCATGGCGTCGGGGTGGGCGGGGTCCTCGAGGTTGTCGGCGTCGGCGACGGCCAGCCAGGCCTGGTACATCGGCGGCGCGCCGGGGACGGCGGTGACCTGCTCGTCGGCCATCAGCGCGAGGCAGGCGCGCGGGTCGAAGGTCTCCTGCAGGACCGCGCAGGCGCCGGTGGCGGCGACCAACCCGAAGCCGGCGTTCAGCCCGTAGACGTGGAACAGCGGCAGCACCAGCAGCACCCGGTCGTCGGCGCGGACGGGCGGCGGCGTCATGGCCAGGCACTGCTCCTGGTTGGCCCGCAGCGCGCCGGAGGTGAGCATCGCGCCGCGCGGTCGGCCGGTGGTCCCGCTGGTGTAGCAGAGGAAGGCCAGCGCCGCGGGGTCGTCGGCCACCGTGGGCGACGGCCCCTCGGCCTCGGGCGGCCCCGGGCAGACCGGGACCCCGGCCAGCGGGTCGCGCACGCCGGTGGCGACCAGCAGCGCGGCGCCGGAGTCGGTGAGCACGTGCTCGAGCTCGGGGTCGGTGTAGGCGGTGTTCACCGGGACGACGACGAGGCCCGCTCGCAGCCCGCCCAGCACCGCGCGCAGCCAGTCCACCCCGTTGGGCAGCTGGACGGCGACCCGGTCCCCCGCGGTCAGCCCGCGGCCGGCGTACCCCGCCGCGACCCGGTCGGCCGAGGCGTCGAGCTCGCCCCAGGTCAGCCGGCGGTCGCCGGACACCACGGCCAGGGCGTCCGGGTCGCGCTGCGCGGCCGCGCGGACGAGCGCGGCCAGCGAGGTGCCTGCCTCGGACACTGCATCTCCTGTCGTCGGTGCGGCACGCAGCCGGCGCCCCGGCGTGCGCTCGGAGGCGCGCGGGGGCAGGCTGCCGTGGACGGCCAGGGGCGATGTTGTCACCATGGGGGCCGCGCCGCAGCCCCCGCACGGTTCCGGCGCGCCCTGCGCACGAGGACGGTCCAGGCACAGCGGGCCGATGAGGAGGTCGAACGCCCGCATGCCGCACCCGCTGGATGCCGAGCGGTCCGCCGAGCCCCGCCCGCGTCCGACGCCGTTCCCCCGCGCGAGCTCCGAGGCCCTGCCCGTGCCCGTGGTGGCCCACCCGCCCGCCGGCCCCCCGATCGCCGTGCCCGACGCCGTCGACCTGCCCACCGAGGTCGTCGCGGAGCTCGCCGAGGTCGACCCGGGCCCGGTGGCGGCCGGCGACGTCGACGTCTGGGAGCTGGTGCGCCGGACGCAGGCCGGGGACGCCGAGGCATTCGGCCGGCTCTACGACCACTACGTGACGCTGGTGCACCGGTACGTCTACCACCGGGTCGGCGACCGGGCGACGGCCGAGGACGTCACCAGCGAGACCTTCGTGCGCGCGCTCCGGCGGATCGACTCGCTCTCGTTCCAGGGTCGCGACGTCGGCGCCTGGCTGGTCACGATCGCCCGCAACATCATCCGAGACCAGGTGAAGAGCAGCCGCTTCCGACTGGAGGTCAGCACCGCGGACATGCGGGACGCCGACCGGGCCACCGACGGCCCCGAGGACGCCGTCCTGCAGCACCTCACCAACGAGCAGCTGCTCGCCTGCGTGCGGCAGCTGGGGAGCGAGCAGCAGGAGTGCATCGTGTTGCGGTTCCTGCACGGTCTCTCCGTCTCCGAGACTGCCGAGATCATGGGGAAGAAGGACGGCGCCATCAAGGCGCTGCAGCACCGGGCGGTCCGGCGGCTGGCGAGCCTGCTCCCCGAGGGGCTGCGGTGACCCGTGCCTCCGGGGCCGGCCGTAACCGGCGGGACAGCTGCGTCGTTGGGCAGGTCCCGGCGGTCCCCCGCCGGAACCGGGAGCTCCGCTGCGGCGAGGACGGGAGGTGGCGGGTGATCCGGCCCGAGGACGGCTCGACGCTGACCGGTCCCGGCACCGAGGCGGCGGTAGCCGCCCGTCTCGAGGCCCTCGCCACGCAGCTCGACACCGGTCCCGACCCCCAGTACCGGGCCCGGGCGCGCGCCCGCCTCGTGGCGATGGCCGCCGTCCGCACCCCCGAGCCGGCGCCTGGCTCCCTCGGCCGGCGGCTGCTCGCCGCCCGGGCGGTGGACCGGCCGCCGTCGCGGTGGCGGGGACGGATCACCGCCGGGCTGGCCGGCGCGGCGGTCGGCGTGACCGGCCTGGCCGCACTGGTCGCCGTGGCGGCCGGGGCGCAGCCGGGCGACCCCCTCTACGACCTCAAGCGCGGCACCGAGCAGACCCAGCTCGCCCTCGCCGGCGACAGCCGCGGCCAGACCCTCCTGGAGCTGGCCACCACCCGGCTGGAGGAGCTGACCCACCTGGCCGGCACGGGGGAGCCGGCGCTGGTCGCGCGCACGCTGGAGACCATGGACCAGCACACCACCGAGGGCGCCGGCTGGCTCACCGGGCGCGCGGTGCAGACCCTCGACCCCGCGCCGCTGGACGTCCTGGCCCGCTGGACCGCCGGGCAGTCGGGTGCGCTCGCCACCCTGGCCGACGACGTGCCGGCGGACGCCGCACCGGCCTTCGGGCGGTCCACCGCGCTGCTGGATGCGCTCACCAGCCGGGTCGACGGGCTCCGCGGGGCGCTGCAGTGCGCGGCGGGCCCGGCCGTCCTCCGGGACGACGCCCTCGGCCCCGTCCCGGGGCCCTGCTCCACCGACGGCCCGGCGACCGTCGCCGAGGAGCCGCCCGGCCCCGCGCCTGCCGACCCCCGCACGGAGGTTCCGCCCTCGGCAGTCTCCACCGGCCCCGCGGCGCCGTCCGCTCCACCCGCCCCCGGGCCGGCGGGTGAGCCCGGGCCTCCGGCGCGGGGCGCCGGGCCCACGACCGTCGCGACCCCGGCGCCGACCGGCCTCACGCCGCCCCCGGTGCCGAGCCTGCCGGTGCCGGCCGGCCCCGGTACGGGCAGCGTGACCACGACGACGCCCCCGCCGGTGGTCGCCGTCCCCCTGCCGGGCCCGCTGGACGTCTGCCTGCCGCCGCTGATCACCATCGGCGACTGCTGACCACCGCCTCAGCCGGGCTGCCGGCCCGGCTAGGGTCGCAGGCGCGGGTGCAGGGGGACGGCGCCAGGCCCAGTTCCCGGTGCAGCGGAACGGATCGAGTGAGGGAGGTCGCCGTGCCCCGACTGTCCGTGCGCGGTCGCCGTGCCGCGCAGACCGACGAGGAGATCCGCGCCCACGTCGCCGGCGCTGCCTCGGCCGCGGCCGCCGAGGTCGCGAGCCCGCCCGCCGTCGAGCCCGACCTCACGGCCGCGGCCTTCTTCGACGTCGACAACACGATGATGATGGGCGCCTCGCTGTTCTGGTTCGCCCGCGGGCTGGCGGCGCGCAAGTACTTCTCCAACCGGGACCTGGCGCGCTTCGTCTGGCAGCAGGCCAAGTTCCGCATCGCCGGCAACGAGAGCGCCGACGACATGCTCACCATCCGGGAGAACGCGCTGGCCTTCGTCGCCGGCCGTGAGGTGTCGGAGATCCAGCAGGCCGGCGAGGAGATCTACGACGAGCTGATGGCCGACCGCATCTGGTCGGGCACCCGCGTGCTCGCGCAGCAGCACCTCGACGCCGGCCAGCGGGTCTGGCTGGTGACGGCCACGCCGGTGGAGCTGGCGTCGATCATCGCCCAGCGGCTGGGCCTGACCGGCGCTCTGGGCACCGTCTCGGAGATCGTCGACGGGCGGTACACCGGCCGGCTGGTCGGCGAGCTGATGCACGGCCCGGCGAAAGCGGAGGCCGTCCTCGCGCTCGCCGAGCGGGAGAGCCTGGACCTCTCCCGGTGCACCGCGTACAGCGACTCGGCCAACGACCTGCCGATGCTCTCGCTGACCGGCACGGCGGTGGCGGTCAACCCCGACACCGAGCTGCGCGCCGAGGCCCGTGCCCGGGGCTGGACCATCCGCGACTTCCGTACCGGACGGAAGGCGGCGAAGATCGGGCTGCCCACCGTCGCCGCGGCCGCGGTCTCCGGTGGGCTCGTCGGCGGCACGATCGCCCTGCGCCGCCGCAACAAGCTGCCGTGGTGACAAGAAGGACCCTCGTCCCCCCACGCTCGGCGCGGGCCGTCAGCTGAAGACGCTCCTGCGCTGCAGCAGGAGCTGGTACAGCGAGTGCTGGATCGTCTCGCGCACCTGGTCGGTCAGGTTGAAGACCAGCATCGGGTCCTCCGCCGCGGCCGGGCCGTAGGACGCCGTCTCGATCGGGGCGCCGAAGGCGATCAGCCACTTCGAGGGCAACGGCACCAGGCCCAGGGGGCCGAGCAGCGGGAACGTCGGCGTCACCGGGAAGTACGGCAGCCCCAGCAGGCGGGCGGCGGTGCGGGCGTTGCCGATCATCGGGTAGATCTCCTCGGCGCCCACGATGGCGCAGGGGATGATCGGCGCCCCGGTGCGCAGCGCCGCCGAGACGAAGCCGCCCCGGCCGAAGCGCTGCAGCGTGTAGCGCTCGCGGAACGGCTTGCCGATGCCCTTGAACCCCTCGGGGAAGACGCCCACCAGCTCGCCGCCTGTCAGCAGCCGCTCGGCGTCCTCGTTGCACGCCAGCGTGGCCCCGAACTTCCGGGCCAGCGCGCCGACCCCGGGCAGCTCGAAGACGAGGTCGGCGCCGAGCAGGCGGAACCGGCGTCCGGCCGGGTGCTCGTCGTGCAGGGCCACGGTGGTCATGAGCGCGTCCACCGGCAGCGTGCCGGAGTGGTTGGCCACCACGAGCGCCCCGCTGTCGGCGGGCACGTTCTCCAGGCCGAAGGTCTCCACCCGGAACCACCGGCGGAACAGCGGGCGCAGCGCCGGGAGCAGGACGTGGTCGGCCAGGTCGGGGTCGAAGCCGAACTCGTCGGTCTCGTACTCGCCGGTCAGCCGGCGCTGGAGGAAGTCGACGCCGCCGGCCAGCTGCTCCTCCCACCCCGGGGGTGCGGAGGGTGCGGCCACGCGGGGCTCGTCGTCCTCGGGGCGCAGCCGGATGACCCGGGCCTCAGGCATCGCGCACCGCCCGCAGCCCCGGCGCCGGCGGGGCCGGCCGGAACCGGTGCTCCACGGCCGAGGCGGTGTCGCCGAGCCGGCCCAGCACCGACCGCAGCCCGCCGCCCACCGCCCGGACGGCCCCCGGGTCGAGGACCGGGGGCACCGTGCGCGCGTAGTCCGCCAGGGCGGCCGCGGTGGTGTAGCGGGGGGTGCAGCCGAAGGTGGTGCGCAGCACCGTGGTGTCCACGACGCGGCCGAAGTTGAGGAAGCGCATCTGCTCCGGGGAGTAGTCGACGAAGCCGAACCGGCGCGACAGGCGCCCGACCGAGCCCAGCGCGGGAGAGGGCAGCGGGACCTCGATGCGACCGAGGCGGCGGATGGCCTGCGAGAGCAGGAGGGTGCCCTCACCGCCCACGTTGACGGTGCCGACGAAGTCGCCGGTGGTGGCCCGGGTCAGCACCGCGAGGGCGTCGTCCTCGTGCAGCAGCTGCACCCGGGCGTCGTAGCCCAGAGCCGTGGGCACCAGCGGCATCCGCAGGAAGCCGGTCAGCAGCGAGTCGATGCGCGGACCGATGAAGTTGGTGAAGCGGAGCACCGCGACGTCGACGTCGGGACGGCGGCGCCCGAAGGAGCGCACGTAGCCCTCGATGTCGACGCTGTCCCGGGCGAACCCGCCGGAGGGGACCTGGCGCGCCTGCATGGTCTCGGTGAAGACGGCCGGGTCGCGCGACGAGGCGCCGTAGACGGCGCTGGTCGACTTCAGCACGAACCGGCGCACCGACGACGCGCGCTGGCAGGCGGCCAGCAGCTGCATCGTGCCGATGACGTTGAGCTCCTTCATCGGCACCCGCCCACCGGAGCCGGCGGGCGTGGAGCTGATGTTCATGTGCACGACGGTGTCGACCGACGCCGCGGCGATGACCTTGCCGATCAGCGGGTTGCGGATGTCGGCCCGCACGAACTCGGTGCGACCCAGCCGGCGCAGCATGGCCGGCGACGGGGGGACGGTGTCCACCCCGATGACCCGCTGGATGCGCGGGTCGGAGGCGAGCTCGGCCGCCAGCGCGCCACCCAGCCACCGGCTCACACCGGTGACGAGGACGACCGCGGGCGGCACGAGCCTCAGCTCACTTCTTGTTGCGGCGCTGGACGCGCGTCTTCTTCAGCAGCTTGCGGTGCTTCTTCTTCGCCATCCGCTTGCGCCGCTTCTTGATGACCGAACCCACGTGTGCTCTCCCGACTTCGCGAAATGATCAGCTCGAACGCGGCAGCAGGACCGTGTCCCGCCCTCGCCCGGCGACCGAGCGTACCCGAGCCACCCCGCGGCGACGCTGCCGCGGGCGGCTCGGAGGAGACGACGTGGCTCCGTCCCGGAGGACGGGACCGTTCTCAGGCGATGTCGGTGTAGGCGTCGCGCAGGTAGTCCTGCACGGCGCGCTCCGGCACGCGGAACGAGCGGCCGACGCGGACGGCGGAGAGCTCACCGGCGTGGACGAGGCGGTACACGGTCATCTTCGAGACGCGCATCATCGAGGCGACCTCGGCGACGGTCAGGAAGGTGACGGCGGCGCGGGGGGCCGGGACGGCCGGGCGGCCGATCGGCATGGCGGCGGGGTGCTGGGCCGGGACCGGGCGGGCGACCGCCGCGGCGTTCATCGGGCGACCCATCTGACGGGGCATGGGCATCCCCGGACGGACGACGGTGGCGGCAGCGTGGCGCTGGGGCATGGTCATGTCTTCGTCTCCGGAACCTAGCTCGTGTCGTGGCGCCGGCTTCCCCACCGGCAACTGAACACGCACGCGCTGGTACTGAGAGTAAGGGGACGCGCGTGACGGAAGCGATGGGTGAAACGAACAGGCGGACCGGTCCGTCCTAGGCAGAACTACACGTATGCAACACGGTGCACACGCGTTCCGGCGCGTTTCGCGACACGGTGAGAAGTCGGTGACGCAGCGTCGTACCGATCCGCCCGGATGTGCATTACCGTGTTCGCCCGCTCACGCCGGGTGCCCGTCGACCTGTCGACACGAGAAGGCGCGGACACCGCGTCCCGCCCGGTCGACGTCAGGACTTGTCGTCAGGACTCGTCCTCAGGGCCGGTCGCGGCCGAGCTCCACCGAACGGGCGTGGGCCGCCTCGATGGCGGCCATCAGCGCGGCGCGGACGCCGTGCTTCTCCAGCTCCCGGATCGCGGCGATCGTGGTGCCACCGGGGCTGGAGACCGCCTCGCGGAGCTGGACCGGGTGCTCGCCCGAGTCCCGCATCATCACCGCCGCGCCCAGCGCCGTCTGCACGATGAGGTCTGCGGCCAGCGCCCGCGGCAGGCCCAGCAGGATGCCGGCGTCCACCATCGCCTCGACGAGGTAGAAGAAGTAGGCGGGGCCACTGCCCGACAGCGCCGTGACGGCGTCCTGCTGCGACTCGGGCACCCGGCGCACCTGCCCGACCGCGGCCAGCAGCGCCTCGGCCTCGTCGAGGTGCTCCTCCCCCGCGTGCGCGCCGGCCGAGAGCACGCTCATGCCCTCGTCCACGAGCGCGGGGGTGTTCGGCATGACCCGCACGACCGGGACGCCGGGCGGCAGCGCCGCCTCGATGCGCGCCGTGGGCACGCCCGCGGCCACGGAGACGACCAGGTGCCCCGTGTCGACGTGCTGGGCCACCAGGCCGAGGAGCGTCTCGATGTCCTGCGGCTTCACCGCGAGGAGCAGCACCCGCGCCCGGGCCGCGGCGTCGGCGAGCCCCACCGCGGGGACCCCGTAGCGCCCGGTGAGCTCCGCGGCGCGCCCCGCGCTGCGCTCGACGACGAGGAGCCCGTCGGCCCCGGCGCGCCGGACGAGGCCGGAGAGCAGCGCCTCCCCGATCTTGCCGCCGCCGATGATGGCCAGGCCGCGGCGGCCGGTGGCGGTCACGACCGCACCCCCGCGACGGGCGCCGGCACGCGGACGGCGTGGCCGGCGGCGAGCAGGCGGTGCTGCTCCTCGGTCGGGGCTCCCCAGTGCATGACGTGCTCCCAGCTGTCGGGGGGGGGGGGGCGGGCCGGGCCCGGCCGCCCCCGCGCTCGGGTTCATGTCTTTTTACTTCTTTTTGTCCCGGCGGTCCCCACGCCCCCC
>NZ_JBJHAE010000009.1:0-132720 GCF_054050895.1 Blastococcus sp. SYSU DS0669
CACCCAGCTCCAACACCGTGGGCTTGAGCGCATCCCCGGCGATCGCCGCCACCGACTGCCCCGCCGGCCCGCTGCCGGTCAGCGTCGCGGCCACCACCCGATCATCACGCAGCACCCGCTCCACCGTCCCCGAGCCGATCAGCAGCGTCTGGAACACATCCGCCGGGAACCCCGCCCGCCGGAAGCACTCCTCCAGGTACAGCGCGGTCTGCGGCACGTTGCTGGCGTGCTTGAGCAACCCCACGTTCCCCGCCATCAACGCCGGCGCGGCGAACCGCATCGCCTGCCACAACGGAAAGTTCCACGGCATGACCGCCAGCACCACACCCAGGGGCTGGTGCACCACGAACGCCCGCTCCGCCCCCACCGCCGCCGCGTCCTTCGGTACGGGCTCCAGCATCGCCGGGCCGTGCTCGGCATACCAGCGCAACGCCTTCGCACACTTGCCCACCTCCGCCTTGGCAGAAGCCAGCGTCTTGCCCATCTCGGTCGTCATCAGCTCGGCGACGGCGTCGCTGTCGCCGTCCAGCACATCGGCCGCCGCCGACAGCCACCCCGCCCGCTCCTCCGGCGAGGTCAACCGGTAGCCCGCGAACGCCCGGGCCGCACGAGCCAGCTTCTCCTCCAACGCCTCCTCCCCCAACGGCTCATAGGTCTTCAGCGTCTCGCCGGTCGCCGGGTTAATCGTCGCGATGGCCATGGTGTTCTCCCGGGTGTCGTGGTCGGGCAGGGGTGCTGCGGTGGTCGGTGGGTGGGTCAGGCGTGCTGCTCGCGCAGCAGGTTCTTCTGCACCTTGCCGGTCGAGGTCTTGGGCAGGTCCCCGCGGACGAAGCGCTTCGGCGTCTTGAAGGAGGCCAGCCGCGACCGGACGAAGTCGGCCAGCTCCTGGTCCTCGACGTCGGCCCCGGCCCGCAGCGTCACGTAGGCCACCGGGACCTCGCCCCACTTCTCGTGCGGCTCGGCGACCACGGCGGACTCGACGACCGCGGGGTGGGCGTCCAGGGCGCGCTCGATCTCCACCGAGGAGATGTTCTCGCCACCGGAGATGATGATGTCCTTGCTGCGGTCGCGGATCTCCACGTAGCCGTCCGGGTGGACGACCGCGAGGTCACCGGTGCGGAACCAGCCCCGCTGCCCGTCCGGGTCGGCGAGGGTGACCGCCGCGGTGGCCTCGTCGTCCCGGTAGTAGCCGAGCATGACGTCGTTGCCGCGGGCCACGATCTCGCCGATGGTCGTCGCGTCGCGCGGCACGTCGGCGCCCTGGTCGTCCACGACGCGCAGCGGGTCGGCGACGACGTTGCCCACCCCCTGCCGGGCCTTGAGCTCGGCCTGCTGCTCGGCGCCGAGGTCGTCCCACTCCGGGTGCCACTCGTTGAGCGCCAGCGGACCGTAGGTCTCGGTCAGCCCGTACAGGTGCGTGACCTCCATGTTCAGCGCCGACATGCGCGCCAGCAGGGTCGGGGTGGGCGGCGCGCCACCGGTCTGCACCTGGACCCGGGGCTCCACCGGGCCCGCGGCCGCCTCGTCGGCGTTCAGGATCATGGTCAGCACGGTGGGCGCCGCGCTGAAGTGGGTGATCCCCTCGGTGCGCAGCAGCTCCCAGATGCGGGCGGGCTCGACCTTGGGCAGGCAGACGTGCGTGGCGCCGGCGGCCGAGACCGCCCACGGGAAGCACCAGCCGTTGCAGTGGAACATCGGCAGGGTCCAGAGGTACTGGCTGCGGGAGCCGATCCCGGTGTGCATCGCCATCGCGAGGGCCTGCAGGTAGGCCCCGCGGTGGGCGTACATGACGCCCTTCGGCCGCCCCGTCGTGCCCGAGGTGTAGTTCAGCGCGAGCAGCCCGGTCTCGTCCGCGCACGGCAGCGCCAGCGGCTCGGCGCCGGCCAGCAGCTGCTCGTACTCGCTGTCCGGGTCACCGGCCAGCACCAGCGGGATCCCGGCCGCGCCGGCCACCTCGGCCGCGGTCGCCGCGAACTGCGGGTCGGCGACCAGCAGCGAGGCCCCGGAGTGGTCCAGGACGTAGCCGAGCTCCCCCGGGGAGAGCCGGGTGTTCAGCGGCACCATCACCGCGCCCGCCCACGGGATGCCGTTGTGCAGCTCCAGCATCGTGCCGCTGTTGGCGCAGAGCGCCGCCACGCGGTCCCCGGGTGCGATGCCGCGCGCGGCGAGCCCACCGGCCAGCCGGCGGGACCGGTCGGCGAACTCCCGGTAGGTGTGGCGGCGCTCGCCGTCGATGATCGCGGTGCGGTCGGGGAACACCCGCGCCGACCTCTCGAGGTAGGCCGTGGGGCTGAGCTGGCTGAACGTGAACGAGGCCATCCGGATCTCCTGACGGGTCGGCGGGGAGCGGATCGTGCGGTGCGTGCCGGTCAGCCCCCGCCCGGCCCGGGGGCGGCCGGCTCGGCGGGCGTCGTGGCGGGTGCGAAGCCGTACCGGCGGGCCGGGTTGTCGACGAGGACGGCGTGCCGGACGGCGGGGTCGGGCACCCACCGCTCCAGCCGCTGGCGCATCCCGGCGGCGTCGGGCAGCGGCAGCGTCACCCCGACGTGCGGCCAGTCGCTGCCCCACAGCAGGTTCTGCGGCCGCACCTCGACGAGGGCTCGGACCCGGGCGGCGATCGCCTCCTCGTGCCGTTCCCACGCCTCGGCGAACGCGGCGCCGCCGGGCGTCCCCCCGGCCCCGGCCGGCAGCAGGCGCTCCAGCCCGGACAGGGTCACCCAGACCTGGTCCTCGGCGAGCAGCTCCAGCACGAGCTGCACGGCGGGGTCGTCGACGCCGACGTCCGACGGCAGGTAGCCGAGGTGGTCCAGGACGACCGGCACCGGGCAGCGGCGGACGGCGTCGCCGAGCCGGTCGAGGTGCCGGCGCACGTCGGTCCAGACCTCGATGTGCCAGCCCAGGGGCGCCACCGTCTCGCCGACCTCCACCAGCGACTCGACGGGCACGCCGCCCGGGTACCCGTCCTGCACGCGGGTACCCCGCACCCCGGCGGCGTGCATGACGGCCAGCTCCTCCGGGGGCGTGCCCGGCGCGACGCAGGCGACGCCGCGCAGCGCGTCGGGCCGGGTGCGCAGCGCGGCCAGCAGGCACCGGTGGTCGTCGCCGTAGGCGCTGGGCTGCACCAGCACCCCGCGGTCGCAGCCGGCGGCGCGGAGGTGCTCCGCGTGGTCGTGCACGTCGACCGGCGGCGGCTCGTAGGCGGCCCCGCCGACCAGGCGGGGGTCGCCCACGCCGTCGGCGACGAAGACGTGGCAGTGGGCGTCGATCGCGCTCATGGACGGTCCTCCGGGGGCTGGGCCGCTCCGTCGCCGGCGCGCACCGCGGCGAGCTCGTCGAGCACCGGCAGCAGGTGGGTGCGGAACAGGGGGTAGTTCTCCGCCATCGGGAAGTGCCCGATCCCCGGCATGGTGCCGCCGCGGGCACCCGGGATCGCCGCCAGCGCCGCGGCGGTGTCCTCGGGGGTGCAGGCGTGGTCGTACTCGCCGGTGAGCAGGTACACCGGGCACCGCGCGGTGTCGATCTCGCCGGCCCGGCCGCGCAGGTCGAGGTCCTCCGAGTAGAAGTACGTGTCACCGCGGTAGATCCCCGGGCCGCCCTGGCTGTAGGTCCACCACACCTCGCGGCGGAAGACCTCCGGGCTGGAGGGCGACATCAGGCTCGCCGTCCAGGAGGCGACGGCCTGCTGGGCGTTGATGTCGGGGTGCAGCGACCAGTCCTGGAAGCGCCCCTCGACGTGCAGCGCCCCCGACAGCCCGATCACCCCGCCCCAGCGACCGGGGTCGCGCCGGGCGAGCTCGATGACCAGCGAGCCGGCCATCGAGCAGCCGAGCACGACGGGCCGGTCCAGCTCCAGCGCCGCGCAGACGTCCTCCACCAGGGCCACGTAGCGGTCGGTGGTGAGCAGGTACTCATCGGTCCACCACCCGTCCGGCGGGAGAGAGCGGCCGTGCCAGGGGAGGTCGAAGGCGACGACCCGGTGCCGGCCGGTCACCTCCGGATCGCCGAGCAGGTGGCGGAACTGGCGGCTGTCCGACCCGGCGGTGTGCAGGGCGAGCAGCACCGGTCCGCAGCCGGCCTCCTCGAAGTAGACGCGGTAGGGGGTGCCGGACGACCGGAGGTTCACGTAGCGGCCGACGACGTCCTCGATCACCGCCCCCTCCCCCCGCCGGCGGCGGCGCCGTGCGCCGCTCCCCGGTCGTGCAGCCGCGCGAGCTCGACGAGGCGGGTGATGACCCGCAGGTGCCGGATGAGCTGCTCGCGGCCGGCGACCACCTCGAGGCCGTCGGGCACCTTGGTCAGCGCCAGCAGGTCGTGCCGGCGCGGCGCGGCTCCGGGGTCGACGAGCTCCCGCCAGGCGGACAGCGGCCCGCGGAGCTCCAGGTCGGCGCCGGGGCCGCCGTCCCCGATGCCGACCACGCCCCGGTCGTAGCGGACGAGGACGTCCCCGCCGCGGTCGTCGACGAGGCGGGCGGTGAAGACGGAGAACCGCCCGATGTGCGCGTTCTCGGGGTCCGCCGCCACCGCGCGGGCCCAGCCGGTCAGCCACTCGCGCCCGGTCACGCCGGCAGCCTCCCCAGCACGCCGGCGACGCCGGCCAGCTCCGGGGACACCGGCTCGAGCCGGTCGAGCACGCCGGGGTCGTGGCCGGTGAGCACGTGGTCGACCGCCCCGGAGGAGACCAGGTCGCGGACCGTCTGCAGCCCCCGGTACAGACCGGGCAGGTCGGTGACGGCGATGAAGGGCATGTCGCGCTCCAGCTCCTCGGTGAAGTGGACGGCGTCGGAGGCGAGCAGCACCACCCCGGCGGCGGTGCGCACGGTGACCACGGCCTGCCCCGGCGTGTGCCCGCCCACCTCGGTGACGACGACCCCCGGTGCGACCTCGCAGGACCCGGAGAACCGGCGCAGCCGCCCCTCGGCCTCGGCCCGGGTCAGGGCCGCCACCTCGTCGGCCTCGGTGAAGTGCCCGATCAGCGGCTTGGCCGCCATCGGTGAGGTCCAGAAGTCGACCTCGGCGGCGCTGACCACCACGGTCGCCGCGGGGAACAGCCCGACGTTCCCGATGTGGTCGTAGTGGGCGTGGGTGACCACCAGGGTGTGCGGCGCGGCGGTGTCCACCCCGAGCCGCCGGTAGGCGTCGGCGGGGTCGACGAGCACCGTTCGCCCCCGCGCCTCCGCCGGCCCGCGGGCGAACCCGGTGTCGACCAGCACCGTCGTGTGCGCGTTGCGCAGGATCCACAGGTGGTAGTCGACGGTGAAGTCGGCGTCCGGTTCGCCGTACTGGGCGTAGTTGAGGAACACCTCGCTCCGCCGCGCCCGGCGGGTGCCGTGCCGGACGACGACCACCTCGTAGACGTCCTCCGGCGGCGCACCCGCTCCCGCTCCGGCTGCCATGGCCGCCGCCTCCCCGGCCCCGCCCATCAGGCCCCGCGGCCGCCCTCGTGCACGGCGACCGTCGGCTCGAGGCCGTCCGCGCCGACGACCTCACGCCACGCGTCGAAGCCCGCCTGGAACGCCACGATCCCGGCCTCGGGGAGCGCGATCTCGATCGCCTCGAGGATCTCCTCGGGGCTGACGCCCAGGTCCAGCGCCACCCGGATGTGGCTCTGGATGTGCCCCTTGGACGCCCGGATCACCGTCAGGCTGACGATGAAGATCAGCTCCTTGGTCTTCCGGTCGAGCCGGCGCTGGTCGAGGTAGGCGGCGCTGACCAGCCCGTTGGCCGCCTGCAGCACCGGGAAGTCGTGCTTGGCCATGACCTTGTGGTAGTCGAGGACGTAGCCCCGGGATCGGGCCATGTCGTCGATGTAGGCCTGCGGGTCGTCGGTCACGGGGTCTCCTCGTCGTCGGTGGCGGGTGGTGCGGGCCGGTCTGCGGCCCCGCTGCGCAGCGGGGTCCCGTTGACCGCCTCGTAGTGGCGGGCGATCTCGGTGTGGTCCAGGCCGGTCCCGCCGAGCGCCTCGCGCGCCCCGACCGCCGCGGCGTACGCGGCGTCGGTGACCGGCGTGCTGGCGCCCTGCGCCGCGGCCAGGGACCGGGCGATGCCCAGGTCCTTGATCATCAGGTCCATGGCGAAGCCGGAGTCGTAGCTGCCGGTCAGGACGTGCTTCGGGTACTTGACCTCGGTGGCCTGGGAGCGGCCGGTGGAGGCGTTGAGCACCTCGACCATCACCTCGGGGGCGATGCCGAAGCCCGCGGCGACGGTGAGCACCTCGGCGGCGGCCGCCAGGTTCGTCGCCGACAGCAGGTTGTTCAGCGCCTTGGCGGCGTGACCGGCGCCCGCGGCGCCGACCACGAGCACCGCTCCGCCGAGCGGCTCCAGGTGCGGCCGGGCGCGCTCGACGTCCCCGGGATCGCCCCCGACCATGATCGACAGCTCCCCCGTGACGGCTCTCGCGACGCCCCCGGAGACGGGCGCGTCCACGTACCCGGTGCCCCGCGCCCGCGCGTCGGCGGCCAGCCGCCGGGTGCTCGCCGGCTCCGAGGAGCCCATGTCGATCACCAGCGCCCCCTCCGGCAACCGGGCCAGGAGCCCGTCGGTCAGGAGCACCGCCTCGACGACTCGGCTGTCGGGCAGCATGAGGACGACGGTGTCGACGTCGGCGGGGAGCTCGGCGAGCGAGGGCAGCGCCCGGCAGCCCAGCTCCTCCCCCAGGGCGGAGGCGACCGCGGGGTCGGCGTCGAACAGCACCGTGTCGAACCGGGCGGCGTGCCGGCGGGCCATCGGTGCGCCCATGCGGCCCAGCCCCACGAAGAGCGTGCTCACGAGGCCGCGAACCGGTTGCGCAGCTCCACCTTGCGGATCTTCCCGCTCGGCGTCTTGGGCAGCGAGTCGACCAGCTCCAGCCGCTCGGGCAGGAAGTGCTTGCTCAGCCCCTGCGCGAGGAGGAAGTCGCACACCTCCGCCAGCGTCGGCTCGGCGCTCCCCTGCGGCACGACGACGGCGCAGGCCCGCTCGCCCAGCCGCACGTCGGGGATCCCGATGACCGAGGCCTCGACGACCTGCGGGTGCTGGAACAGCAGGCTCTCGACCACGGTGACGGGGATGTTCTCGCCCCCGCGGATGACGATGTCCTTGGTGCGCCCCTCGAGCAGGACGTACCCCTCCTCGGTGCGCCGCGCGGTGTCGCCGGTGGTGAACCAGCCGTCGGCGTCGATCTCCCGGGCCGTCGCCTCCGGCAGGTCCAGGTAGCCCAGGAAGAGCCCGGGGCCCCGGATCCGCAGCGCCCCGATGACCCCGGGGCCGGCCTCCTCCCCGGCCGTGTCGACGACGCTGACGTCGGTGCCGGGCACGGGGACGCCGTCGGTCGCCTGGGCCGCCGCCGGCAGGGAGGGCGCGCAGGAGATCCCGATGCCGAGCTCGGTCATGCCCCACGCCGGGCAGACGTAGCAGCCGAACAGCTCGCCGGCGACCGTCGGCAGGGTCCGCGGCACGGGCGCCCCGGCCAGGACGACGGTGCGCAGCGAGCACTCCTCGTCGTGCGCCAGCTCGGTCAGCACGAGGTCCTGCAGGAACGTCGGCGCCGAGAACATGGTCGTGACGCCCTCCTCCCGCACCACGGCGACGGCCTGCTCGGGCACCCAGCGGTCCAGGTAGACCCCCGTGCCCCGCAGGTAGGTGGTCAGGAGGACGCCCCAGAGGAAGCCGGTGTGGTGCCCGACGGGCGAGGCGATCAGGTTGACCAGGGGCTCGCCGAGGGTGTCCCGGCCCACGTGCGCCACCCAGTTCCGCAGCACGGCGAAGAGGGTCTGGTGGGTGTTCATGACCCCCTTCGGCTCGCCGGTCGTGCCGGAGGTGAAGCCGACGTGGCAGAGCGCGCGCGGATCGGGCGCGGGCAGCTCCACCTCGGGGGCGTCCAGCAGCGAGGAGAGCGGCCGGGCGCCGTCCCCGGCCGTGGGTTCCCCGGCCGGGCCGCCGGCCACCACGACGTGCCGCACCGACGGCAGCCCGCCCCGCAGGCCCTCCACCAGCGCCCGCGGGCTGTTGCTGCCGAACCGCTCCGCCACCACCACGACGGTGGCCCCGGTGCGGCGCAGGATGACCTCGACCTCCCGCTCGCCGTAGGCCACCGGGATGCCGCTGTACACCGCCCCCAGCTCGTTGATCGCGAAGATGAGCGCCGCGAAGTCGGTCGAGTTCGGCAGCATCACCGCCACGAAGTCACCGGCGCGGACGCCCAGGGCGTGCAGCCCGCAGGCGTAGCGGTGGGCCCGTTCGTCGAGCTCGGCGTAGGTGGTCCGCCGGGCACCCGGCGCGCCGCTGACCCGGTCGATCGCCGCCACCCGCTGCGGCTGCTCGGCGGCGGCCGAGGTGAGCAGCGCGCGCAGCGGCCGCGCCTCCCACGCCCCGCTCTCCTCGTACTCGCGGGCGAGCCCGGGGGTCAGCCGGCTGTCGGGTCGCACGCCCGGGTGGGCGGCGGCCGGGTCCGGGGGTGGCGTGCTCGTTCGCTGGTCGGTCACCACGGTCGCTCCTCGTGCGGGTCGGTGGGCTCGGATGCGGGGGTCAGGCGGCCGGGGAGCAGGTGAGGACGACCTTGCCGGCGACGCTGCCGGAGCGGACGGCCTCGAGGGCGGCACCGGCCTGCTCGAGGGGGTAGGTGCGGGCGACCGGCACCGTGAGCCGCCCCTCGACGTACAGCTGCAGCAGGTGCTCGATCGCGGCCCGGACCGACTCCGGCTCCCGGTCGCGGTAGTCGGACACCTGCAGGCCCAGGACGGCGAGGTTCTTCACCAGGACGTGGCCGGCCTTGATCGTCGGCAGGTCGCCGGAGGCGAACCCGATGACGACCAGCCGCCCCTCCCAGGCGGTGCAGCGCAGCGACTGGGCGAACACCTCGCCGCCCACGAGCTCGAGGACGACGTCGGCCCCGCGCCCCTCGGTCAGCGCCAGGACCTCGTCGCGCATCGCGGGGCCGGCCATCACCACCGCGTCGGCCCCCTGCTGCCGGGCGAGGGCCGCCCGCTCCTCGTCCTGCGCCACCGCGATCACCGTGGCCCCGAGCGCCTTGGCGATCTGGACGCCGGCCGAGCCGACGCCGCCGCCGGCGCCGGTGACCAGGACCGTCTCCCCCGGGCGCAGGCCGGCCCGCCGCACCAGGGCGAAGTGCGCGGTGATGGCGCCCAGCCCGAAGGCCGCGGCGTCGACGAAGGGCACCTCGTCGGGCAGCGCGACCACCTGGGCCGCCGGCACGGCGACCAGCTCGGCGTAGCCGCCGTGCTCGATCTGGGCCAGCACCCGGTCGCCGGCGGCGAAGCGGTCCACGCCCTCCCCCACCGCGCGGACCGTGCCGGCGATCTCCTTGCCGGGGGCGAACGGGCGCTCGGGGAGGATCTGGTAGCTGCCGGCCACGACGAGGACGTCGGGGAAGTTGACCCCGGCCGCCGCCACCTCGACCAGCACCTCGCCGGGGCCGGCCACGGGATCGGCGAGCTCGCCGGGGACGAGGGTGTCCGGCGGGCCGAACTCCTGGACCACTGCTGCTCTCATGCGGGGCTCCTGGTGGGGGTGGCGGGCCGGCCGAAGGTCAGCGCCTCCGGGCCGGTCCGCAGCGGCGGGTAGGGCAGGGGCCCCGGCGGCGACCGGAGCTCGTCCACGACCGGGACGGGGAGCGCGCCGACGTCGAACCCGGGCCCGGCCACCCGGTGCGCGGAGCGGGTGCGCAGCGTCTGGCTGCGCGCGGCCTCCTCGAGCGTGGCGACGACGCAGCAGCACACGTCCTGCCCCTCGAACAGCTCGCGCCAGTGGGCGGCGGGGTGCGCGGCGATCCGCTCGGCGACCGCGGCGATCACCTCCTCCTCCCGGCCGGCGTCGGACCGGAGGGGGTCGGGCAGGTCGACGAGCTCGCAGAAGCGGCGCCAGAAGCGTTCCTCCAGGGGCGCGGCGGCCACGTGCCGGCCGTCGGCGGTCCGGTACAGGTGGTAGCGCGGGCTGCCGCCGGTGAGCAGGTCGCGGCCGGGCTCCGGCCAGGCCCCGCTGCCGGCGTGGGTGGCGAGGTAGCCGTAGGCCAGCGTGCTCAGGTTCGGGGTCATCCCGACGTCGAGGTGGCAGCCCTCGCCGGTGGCCTGCCGCCGGAAGAGGGCCAGCAGGATGTTCACCACCGCGGGGTAGGTGCCGCCGGCGATGTCGGCGATCACCGTGGGCGGGAGGTGCGGGTCGCCGCGGTCGTCCACGACGACCCCGAGCAGCCCGGACTCGGCGAGGTAGTTGAGGTCGTGCCCGGCGCGGCCGGCCGCCGGCCCGGTCTGGCCGTAGCCGGTGATCGAGCAGTAGACGATCCCGGGAGCCACGGCCCGGAAGTCCTCGTAGCCCAGGCCCAGCCGGTCCATGACGCCGGGCCGGAACTGCTCGACGACGACGTCCACCTCGGGCGCCAGGGCGAGGAGCCGGTCGCGGACGGCGGGGTCCTTGAGGTCGACGGCGGCGCTGCGCTTGCCCCGGTTGAGCAGCGCGTAGTTGGCGCTGGTGTCGCCCAGGCGGGGCACGTAGCCGCGCATCTCGTCGCCGTGCGGGGGCCGCTCCACCTGCAGGACCTCCGCGCCGGCCTCGGCGAGCAGCAGCGTCGCCAGCGGCCCGGGCAGCAGGGCGGAGAAGTCGAGCACCCGGACGCCGGCCAGGGGTGGCGCCGGCCGGCCGGCCCCGCCGGCGCTCACGGCTGCGCCCCGACCAGCGTGCGGGCCGCCGTCCGGGCCGCCTCCACCGCCCCGCAGGCCGCGCGCAGCGACACCGCGTCGCGCAGCAGGCCCTCCACGGGGTACTCGGTCATGTAGCCGTAGCCGCCGTGCGACTGCACCGCGGCCGCCGCGACGTCGAGGGCCGCGTCGCAGGCCGGCAGCAGGGCCGCGGCCACGGCGTCCGGGCGGTCGAGGTCGGCCGTGACGGCGGACACCAGGAGCGTGCGGGCGGTCGCGGCCTGGGCGGCCAGCGCGGCGCGGACGGTCGGGAGCTCGGTGAGCGGGGCACCGAACTGCACCCGGTCGGCGCTGTACCCCAACGCCGCGGCGGCCGCGGCCTCGGCGATCCCGGCGGCGACCGCGGCCGCGCCGGCGTCCAGGAGCGTGCGGGCGCGCCCGGCCTGCGGGCCGCGGAGCACGTGGTCGTCGGGCACCCGGGCGTCCAGCCCGACGCCGACGGTCAGCGCGCCGTCGAGCCCGGTGCGCGCGACCGGGGCACCGAACGTGATCCCCTCCGGCGGGACGAGGACGGCGGTGCCGGCGTCCAGGAGCACTACCAGCCGCGGCTCCCGGCCGGCGGGGTCGATCCGGTCGAGAGCGCCGGTCAGCCGCCCCCCGGCCAGGGTCACCGAGCCCGGGTCGGCCACCGCCACCGCGACCGGGGCCCCGTCGTGCAGGCCGTCGAGCAGCGCGGGCAGCCGGCCGGCGGCCAGCACCGGGGCCGCGGCGTGCGCCTGCACCGACGCCCACGCCAGGGCCGGCCACGTCCCGGCGAGCCGGGCGAGCGCGACCAGCATCGTGGCGGCCGGCGCCCCCCCGCCGCCGTCGGACTCCGCTGCGCCGAGGGTCCACAGGCCCTGCTCGGCCAGGACCCGCCGCGCGGCGTCGACGTCGTCCGGGCGGTCGTCGCCCACCCGCGCGAGCCGGTCCGCGGCGAGGTCGTCGACCAGGTCGAGGACCGCCTGCTGGTCGTCGTCGAGCCGGGGCCCGGCCCAGGGCCGCCTCACGACCAGAAGGTTTCCGGGTCCGGCGACCGCTTGGCGCCGAAGGCGTTCCCCGTCTCGTGCGCCTCCTTGGTGGCCAGGTACAGGGTGAGCTGCTGGTCGTGGGCCATGCGCGCCTGTCCGAGCACGCCGGTGTGCCGGGCGGAGAAGGCGCCCTTGAGCGCCCCGATGGCCATCGGGCTGCGGGTGGCGATCTCCGCGGCCACCTCCTGCGCCCGCGACACCGCCTGGCCGGCCGGGACGACCTCGTTGACCAGGCCCATCGCCAGCGCCTGGGCCGCGGTGTACTTGCGGTTGAGGTACCACATCTCCTTGGCCCGCTTCCGGCCGATGGAGTCCTCCAGGTACCAGGTGCCGTAGCCGGCGTCGAAGCTGCCCACCATGGGCCCGACCTGCCGGAAGACGGCGTTCTCCGCGGCGATGGTGAGGTCGCAGACGTTGTGCAGCACGTTGCCGCCGCCCACCGCGAAGCCGTTCACGGCGGCGACCACCGGCTTGGCGATGGTGTCGATCGCCTCGTACACGTCGATGATCGGCAGCACCTGGGAGTAGTCCAGCGAGGTCGTCTCGTCGTGCTCGCCACCGATGCAGAAGAACTTGTCGCCCGCCCCGGTGAGCACCGCGGCGCGCAGCGAGGGATCGGTGCGGAAGCGCTGGAGGGCGTCCTTGAGCTCCAGCAGGGTCTGCGCGCGCAGCTTGTTGCCGGCGCCCTCCCGGTCGATCGTCAGGGTCAGGACCGGCCCCGAGGTCTCGCTCCGGATGTCGGTGTAGTCGCTCATCGAACCTCTCCGTGCTCGTCGGCGCCCGCGCGGAAGCCGCGACCGCTCTTGGTGCCGAGGTAGCCGGCCGCGACCATCTGGTGCAGCAGCGGCGGTGGGGCGAACTGGGGGTCGAGCGTCGCCTCGTAGGCGGACTCGGTGGCGTGCCGGTGGACGTCGATGCCGATCAGGTCCAGCAGCGCCAGCGGGCCGAGCTTGTAGCCCAGCCCGAGCTGGATCGCCACGTCGATGTCCTCGGCGCTGGCCAGCCCGTCGTCGTACTCCTGCACGACGTCGTTGAGGTAGGGCATCAGCAGCCGGTTGACCAGGAAGCCCGGTCGGTCCTTGACCTCCACCGGCGACTTGCCGAGGTCCTCGACGAAGGCGACCAGGTCGGCGACGACGTCGGCGTCGGTCTGCAGCGCCCGGACCACCTCGACCAGGGCCATCACCGGTGCGGGGTTGAAGAAGTGCAGCCCCGCCATGCGTCCGGGCCGGTCCAGGGAGGCGGCCAGGTCGGTGACCGACAGCGCCGAGGTGTTCGTGGTGAGCACCGCCTCCGGCCCGACGACCTCCGCGACCCGTCCGAGCAGCTCCACCTTGACGTCGTGCTGCTCGACGACCGCCTCGACCACCAGGTCCACGCCGGCGAGGTCGGCGACGTCGGTCGTGCCGCGGATCCGGCCGAGGACGGCGTCCCGCTCCTCCTCCGTGGTCTTGCCGCGGCTGACCCCGCCGTCGAGGAAGGTCCGCACCGCGTCCCGGCCGCGGTCGATCCGGGCCTGCTCGGTCTCCAGGACGACGACGTCGCGACCGGAGGCGGCCACCACCTGCGCGATCCCGGCGCCCATCGTCCCGAACCCCAGGACGGCGACCCGCGGGAAGGTCCTCATGCTCGAACTCCGTTCGCTGCTGCCGGCCTCAGGCACCGAAGGCCTTGGTGGTCTCGTAGGTGTAGAAGCCGCGGCCGGTCTTCCGCCCGAGGTCGCCGGCGGCGATCATCCGATCGACCAGCGGCGGGGGCGCGAAGCGCGGCTCGCGCAGCTGCTCGTAGAGCCGCATCGACACCGCCTTGTGCACGTCGAGGCCGACCACGTCGAGCAGCTGGAAGGGACCCATGGGGTGGCGCAGCGCCCCCAGGACGGCTCGGTCGATCGACTCGACGGTGCCCAGCCCCGCTTCCAGGGCGCGGATGCAGTTGTTCTCCCAGGGGATGAGGAAGCGGTTGAGGATGAAGCCGGGGCGGTCCTTGGTCAGCACCGTGGTCTTCCCGACGCCGGCGAGGAACTCCAGCGACCGCTTCGTGGCCTCCGGGGCGGTGTGCCGGCCCTCCGCCACCTCGACCAGCTTCATCAGCTGCGCGGGGTTGCAGTAGTGGGTGCCGACGACCCGCTCGGGGTGCCGGGAGCCCGACGCGATCGACGTGACCGACAGCGTCGAGGTGTTGGTGTGGAAGAGCGTGTCGCGGGAGACGACGCCGTCGAGCTCGGCGAAGAGCGCCTTCTTGACCTCGAGGTCCTCGAAGACCGCCTCGACGACCACGTCCGCCGGGGCCAGGTCGCGGAGCTCGGTGGTGCCCGACAGGTTGGCCAGGGCGGCCTCGAGCTGCTCCTCGGTGAGCTTGCCGAGCGAGGCGCTGCGGCGCAGGAAGCTCTCCACGGTGCCGAGGCCGCGCTCCACGGCGGCGTCGTCGAGGTCGCGGAGGATCGTGCGGTGGCCGGCGCGCGCTGCGACGACGGCGATGCCCGCCCCCATCGTGCCGCCGCCGACCACGGCGACGGTGAGCTGGTCCTGGGTCATCGGTCTCTCTCCCTCGCCGGTACGGCGGTCGGGTGCGGGTGGGCGGTCACCGGGCGGTCTGGCCGCCGTCGACGACGACCACCTCGCCGGTCATGAAGTCCGACGCGGGGCCGGCCAGCAGCAGCAGCCAGGGGGCCAGCTCCTGCGCCTCCCCCATCCGGCGGGCGGGGACGGCGCGCAGCACCCGGGAGAGCGCCTCGCCGTCGGCGCGCAGCTCGGCGTTCATGTCGGTGGCGAAGTAGCCGGGGGCCAGGGCGTTGACCTGGACCCCGTGGCGGGCCCACTCGACGGCCATCGACCGGGTGAAGGCGACGACCGCGGCCTTGGAGGCGCAGTAGGCCGCGTGGCCGGGCACCCCCTTGAAGGCGAAGTTCGAGGCGATGTTGACGACCTTGCCCGACCCCTGCGCCACCATGTGCGCGCCGGCGGCGCGGGTGGCCAGGTAGGTGCCGCGGACGTTGGTGTCCATGACCCGGTCCCACTCGGCCGGGTCCTGCTCCAGCAGCGGGGTGCTGTCGATGACGCCGGAGTTGTTGACCAGGACGTCGAGGCCACCGAGCTCGGCCACCGTCGTGTCGACCAGCCGCTGGACGGCGGCCGCGTCGGTGACGTCGGTCGGCACGACCAGCGCCCGCCGTCCCGTGCCCTCGATCTCGGCGGCGACCTGCTCCAGCTGGTCGCGGCTGCGCGCCGCCACCGCGACGTCGGCGCCCGCGCCGGCCAGCGCGACCGCGAGGGCCCGGCCGAGACCGCGGCCGGCGCCGGTGACGACGGCGACCTTGCCGAGCAGCGGCTGCTCCGCGGTGCTCACCGCAGCACCCCCTTGAGCCGTCCGGCGGTGTCGCGGGCGATCAGGAGTCGCTGCACCTCGTTGGTCCCGTCGTAGATCTGGGTCACCTTGGCGTCCCTCAGGTAGCGCTCGATGCCGAGCCCGGACAGGTCGCCTACGCGGCCGAGCGCCTTCGTGGCCGCTACGGCGACCTGCCAGCCGATGTCGGTGCACGCCTGCTTCATCAGCCCGATCGCCCCGCCGCCGGCCCCGCCGGTGCGGTCGACCTCCCGGGCCACCGCGAGGAGCGTGAGCCGGCCACGCAGGATCGCGCCGCGCATGTCGGCCAGTGCGAAGGCCACGTCCGGCGGCAGGTCCGCGCCGTGCACCCGCTGCAGCGCGACCAGCGCGTGCGCGTAGGCGCCGCGGGCCAGCCCGACGCCCTGCGCCGCGGCGCTGATCCGCGACTTCGTCACCGAGCTGACGACGATCGCCCAGCCCTCGCCCTCCCCGCCGAGGCGGTGGGACACCGGCACCGGCGTCCGGTCGAGGAAGAGCTCGGCGGTGGTGGAGCCGTGCATCCCGGTCTTGCGCATCGGGGCGCCACGGGTGAGCCCCGGGGCGTCGCCGTCGACGACGAAGGCGGTGATCCCCCGCCGGCCGGCGCGCGGGTCGACGGTGGCGAAGCAGACCACCACGTCGGAGCGGTCGCCGGTGGTGATGAAGGTCTTGGAGCCGGTGAGGGCGTACCCGGTGGTCCGCCCGTCCGCGTCCGTCTCGGCGACCGCGAGGGTGCGGAGGGCGGAGGCGTCGCTGCCGGCCCCGGGCTCGGTGACGCCCAGCGACCCGTAGCGGCTGCCGTCGGCCAGGCCGGGGACGTACCGCCGCGCCAGGTCGGGGCCGCCCGCGTGCAGGATCGGGTACGCGGCGTGCATCTGGGTCATGTAGACGAGGCTCGTGGCCGGGCAGCCGGCGGTGATCTCCTCCATCGCCGCCGCGTAGGCCACCGTGCTGTCGCCGGTGCCGCCGTACTCCTCCGGCACCAGGAGCCCGCCCAGCCCGGCGCGGGCGAGCGCCTGGTAGCTGTCGTGGGCGAAGACGTGGTCGCGGTCGCGGGCGGCCGCGCCGGGGGCGACGTGCTCGGCGACCACCTCGCGGGTGCGCGTCCGCACCGCGCGCTCGCGGGGGTCGAGCAGTGCGTCGGCGACCTCCTCGTCGAGGGCGCCGTGCAGCGCCAGGTAGGCGTCCGGCTCGAGGTCGTGCACCGGCGCCCCGCCGGTGGTGGAGACGGTCACGCGTCCTCCTCCGGACGCGCGGGCGCGTCGTCGAACCGCGGCGCGCGGCGGGCCTTGAAGGCGGCGATGCCCTCGGCCGCCTCGGCGCCGCCGGTGACCAGGCCGGCCAGCGCGGTCTCGAACGCCAGGCCCGCCTCCAGCGGGGTGTCGGCTCCGTGCCGCAGCGCCAGCAGGACCGCGCGCACCGCCCGCGGCCCGCGGGCCGCGATGCGGCCGGCCAGCTCCTGCGCCGTCGCCAGGACCTCCTCGACCGGCACCGGCGGCACCGGCGTGAGGCCGAGGGCGTGGGCGCGGTCGGCCGCGATGCGCGCACCGGTGAGCATCGTGTGCGCCGCGACCGGCTGCCCGACCCGGCGGGCCAGCCGCTGCGTGCCGCCGTAGCCGGGCATCAGCCCGAGCCCCGCCTCGGGGAGGCCCAGCTCGGCGGTGTCGGCCAGGACCGGGAAGGTGCACGCCAGCACCAGCTCGAACCCGCCGCCCAGGGCCAGCCCGTTGACGGCGGCGATCACCGGGACCGGGCAGCGCTCGACCCGCCCGACCACGGCCTGGCCGGCGGCGAGGACGTCGTAGGCCTCGTCTCCCGACAGCCCGGCGAGCTCGTCGAGGTCGGCCCCGGCGCTGAACGCCCGGTGGCCGCTGCCGGTGAGCACGATCGCCCGCACGCCCTCGGCCGGCAGCGCGGCGACCACCGCGTCGAGGTCGGCCAGGACCCGGGCGTTCAGCGCGTTGTGCACCTCGGGCCGGGTGATCCGGATCGTCGCCACCGGGCCGTCCCGGAGCACCTCGAGCACCTCCGAGCCGCTCACGAGACCCGCCGCCCTTCCGCGGCCGCCGGTGCGGCGACCGCGCCCGAGGCGAGGAGCCGGTCGATGGTGGCGGGGTCGAACCCGGCCTGCTGCAGCACCTCGACCGTGTGCTCCCCGAGCTCGGGGAAGCGCTCGTTGCGCGGCTCGGGGATCGACGCCAGCCGGAAGGGGCTGCGCACGCCGTTGAGCACGCCGTCGTAACCGGGGACCGGCAGGATCGCGCCCCGGGCGACCACCTGGGGGTCGGTGGTGACCTCGGCCAGCCCCTGCACCAGCGAGGCGGGCACCCCGGCGTCCGCGAGGACCGCCAGCCACTCGCCCGCCGGCCGCCGCGCGAGGACCGCGGTGATCGCGGTGATCAGCTCGCCGCGGTGCGCGCGCCGCCCGGCGTTGTCGCGGAGGCGGTCGTCCTCGGCGAGGTCGGGCAGGCCGACGGCGGCGCAGAAGCGCCGCCAGATGACGTCGTTGCCGATCGCGATGACGATGTCCCGGTCGGCGGTCGGGAACGGCTGGTAGACGGCCAGGACCGAGTCGGTCCCGCCGCTGGGGACCGGCTCCGGGTCACCGGCGAGGTAGGCCGCCACCCGGGGCGCGAGCAGGGCCAGGTCGGAGTCCAGGAGCGAGACGTCGACGAGGTCGCCCCGCCCGGTCGTGCGCTGCCGGACGACGGCGGCGCTGACGGCGAGCGCCGCCGCCATCCCGGTGACGATGTCGGAGAGCGCGGTCGAGACGCGCTGGGGGGACCCGCCGGCCGGGCCGGTCACCGACATCAGCCCGGAGCGGGCCTGGGCGACGAGGTCGTACCCCGGCAGCTCGGCGTCCGGTCCGGTGAGCCCGAGCCCCGACATCGCGCAGTAGACGAGCCGCGGGTGGCGGGCCCGGACGTCCTCCGGGCTCAGCCCGAGCGGCGCGAGCTTCGCGGGGTTGAGGTTCTCGATGAGGACGTCGGCGCCGGCCAGCAGCCGGTGCAGGACGGCGATGCCGTCCGTGGTCCGGAGGTCGATGGCCACGCTGCGCTTGTTGCGGTTGGCCGAGGCGAACCAGGCCGATGCCCCGTCGACGCTCGGCGGGCTCCACCAGCGGGCGTCGTCACCGGTCCGCGGGCGCTCCACCTTGACCACGTCGGCGCCGAGGTCGGCGAGGTACATGGAGG
Source organism: Blastococcus sp. SYSU DS0669 (assembly GCF_054050895.1). Lineage (NCBI taxonomy): Bacteria > Bacillati > Actinomycetota > Actinomycetes > Geodermatophilales > Geodermatophilaceae > Blastococcus > Blastococcus sp. SYSU DS0669. The sequence continues at coordinate 18,256 of NZ_JBJHAE010000009.1, forward strand.
CCGTCGGGCCCGCGTAGGACGTCGACATGTCGACCACGCGGAGCCCCTGCAGGGGCGCGTGGGAGCCCGCCCTGGTCGTCGTCGGTGGCACTGGTCGGCACCGCCCTCTCGTGTCTCGCGGCCTGCGCCGAAACGTAGGCAGTCACCGCGCCGGGTGTCAATGTCGGACATTTACCGACGACCCCGTTCCACCTCGCCCGCCGGGCCACCCGTGGGCTCGGGCGCGCCGGTGACTTGCGAGGTTGACGCGCCGTAACGGGAACTGCGTAGTGCCGGAGGCCCCGAGGGCGGGCGGGTCCGCCGACCGAATTGGACCGTGACCCTTGACACAGCTGCTTAATGTCCGACATTGTCCCCGGCACGTGGTCCCCGACCACACGGGACCGGCGCGGTGGGCGCCCAGCGCACCCACACGGGATCCCTCCCGGCGACTCCACCGTTCCCCCGCCACGGCGGCCCGGCCGCGCGCCGTGGCGGGGGTCCCGGTACCGACCACAGGATCCGCGCTCGCGGAACCTGGCCCCGAGACGGAGGACGAGCATGACGACAGCCGCGCAGGCCACCGACGAGCACGAACGGAACCGCAAGCACGCCCAGCGGGGCGCCTTCTACGGGTTCTACGTGGACATGTTCGACATCTACCTGCCGATCATCGCCCTGGCGCCCGCGATCGGGTACTTCATCTCCCCCGATCTCGACGCGTCCACCACGGCCGTCATCACCGGCATGATCTTCGCCGCGACGCTCGTCGGCCGGCCGCTCGGCGCGCTCATCTTCGGGCGCTACGCGGACATGCACGGCCGCAAGAACGCCACCGTCATCGCCGTCGCCGGCTTCGGCATCCTGACGATCGTCGTCGGGCTGCTGCCGGGGTACCAGACCTGGGGGATCGGCTCGGTCGTCGTCTTCGTGCTGCTGCGCTTCGTGATCGGCATCTTCGTCGGCGGGGAGTACACCGCGGCCAGCCCGCTGGCGATGGAGTACTCCCCCAAGGAGAAGCGCGGTCTCAACGGCGGCCTGATCATGACCGGCTTCCCGCTCGCCTACGTCTCGGTCGCCGTGATCACCTTCGTCATGCTGCAGATCGCCCCCGCGGGCGACCTCGACTCCCCCTACGTGCAGTGGGGCTGGCGCATCCCGTTCTTCATCGGCGGCGCCATGGCCCTGGCCTTCGTCGTCTACTACCTGAAGAGCGTCCGGGAGTCGGAGCTGTTCGAGGGCAGCGGCGGCGGGGGAACCCCGGTCAAGGACCTGTTCACCGGCCAGAACAGGAAGAACTTCATCCAGGTCTTCATCCTGATGACCGGCTTCTGGCTGTCGCTGAACTGCGTGACCGCCATCCTCCCGGGCCTGCTCAGCTCGGAGAGCAACCTGTCCCCGACCCAGGTCACCGCGACCCTGATCGTCGCCTACCTCGTGGTGGCCGTCATGTACGTGGTCTGCGCCGTGATCAGCCAGCGGACCGGCCGCCGGCCGTTCCTGATGGTGTGGGGCGGGATCGCCGGCATCGGCGGCACCGCGGTCTACGCCGCCTACCTGGCGTGGAAGCCGCAGAACCTGTTCGTCGTCATGGTCATGGTCACGCTCATCGCGGTGCTCGTGGTCTCGGTGTGGGGCCTGACGACGGTGTACATCAACGAGCGCTTCCAGACCGGGGTGCGGGCGACCGGCTTCGGGCTCGGCTACAGCCTCGCGGTGGTCATCCCCTCGTTCTACGCCTTCTACCAGTCCGGGCTCTCCGCGGTGATGCCGTTCGAGTGGACGGTGCTGCCGCTGCTGGTGATCGGCTGCGCCTTCATCACGTTCGGGGCGGCGATGGGTCCGGAGACCAAGGACGTCGACTTCGCCGCGGCGGACAAGGAGCCGGCGCTCGACCACTGACGTCGCCGGTCCGACGGCGGCCCCCGCCGCTGGGTGGCCCCGGGTCTCGGGACCCGGGGCCACCCCTCGGCGGACGTATGATCAACAGCGCCGAAACGCAAGCTCCCCCGCCGGGCGCCCGGGACGGGGTGGCCCTGGCAGACGAGGGGACGCAGTGGCGGAATCCGTGGCGGTGCGCGGCAGCATCGGCAAGAAGGTGCTCCGGCCACGCCAGCAGGTCGAGGACCAGATCAAGGCGGCCATCCTCTCCGGCTCGCTGCGCCCGGGCGACCGGCTGCCCGGCGAGGTCGAGCTCGCGCGGCAGTTCGCGGTCAGCCGCACCACCGTGCGCGAGGCGCTGCGGTCGCTGTCCACGCAGAACCTGATCACCACGACCCCCGGCGCCGGGGGCGGCAGCTTCGTCCGCCAGATCGACCACTCCGCGCTGCGCAGCGCCCTCGTCGACTCCGTGCACCACCTGCTGGCGCTCGGCGGGATCGAGTTCGAGGAGGTCGCGCTGGTCCGGCAGCACCTCGAGGTGCCGGCCGTCCGGCTGGCGGCCGTCCACCGCACCGAGGAGGACCTGCAGGAGCTCCGCGACGTCGTGGCCCTGCAGAAGTCCATCTCCGTGGAGGACCCGCGCGTCCCGGCGCTGGACGAGCAGTTCCACGGGGCCATCGCCCGGGCGTCGGGCAACCGGGTGCTCGCCTCGTTCGTGAGCGCGCTGCACCTGGAGACCGAACCGGTGCACTACCTGGACCTCTCCCCCGAGGTCGGGCGGACCACCGTCCGGCAGCACCAGCGGATCGTCCGCGCGCTCGCCGACCAGGACCCCGCCGCCGCCGAGGAGGCGATGATCGAGCACCTGACGTACCTGCGCGGGCACCTGCTGGCCTACCAGCAGCGCTGAGGCGCCGACCGCACCTCAGACCGCGGGGAGCAGGAGCAGCGCGGTCGGCACCAGCAGTAGCAGGACTGCGGCGGCCAGCGCCGCCGCGCGCGCCGCGGGCGGGAGCGGGTCGGCCGGCTCCAGCAGCCGGACCACCCGGGCCCGGACCCCGGGCCCGGCCACCGCGAGGGCCCCGGTCGGCACCCCGCCGGCACCCTCCGCGGCCGCGACGATCGCCTCCGCCAGCGTGCGGCGCGGAGAGGAGCCGCGCAGCGAGCCCAGGGCCACGTCGTCCGCCCGCATCTCGACCAGCTCGCGGACCGCCCCGTAGGCCCGCTCGGCCGCCGGCAGCACCGGCAGCGCCGCCTTCCAGGCCACGAAGGGCAGCAGCAGCAGGTGGTGGCGCTCGCCGAGGTGGGCCCGCTCGTGCGCGACGACGGCGGCCAGCTGGTCCCCGTCGAGCTCGGCGACCATGCCGGAGGAGAGCACCAGCAGCGGCCGGGCGCCCGGGATGCAGAAGGCCACGGGCACGGGGTGCTCGAGCAGCCGGGCGTCGGGCTCGGGGGCCGGCTGCACCACCAGCTCCAGCAGCGCCCGGTGGCGGCGCCGGGTGCGGGCGATGCGCACCCACGAGAGCACCAGCACGCCGACCAGCTCGAACGCGAGCACCCCGGCGAGGGTCAGCGCGACCCAGTGGTCACCCCGCACCGCCTCCGTCGCGGCCCGGCCGTGCAGCACCGTCCACAGCGCCTCGGGCAGCGAGTGCCCCCAGGGCGCCAGCCCGTGCACCAGCAGCGCGCCGATGATCGACAGCCCGCCGGCGAGCCCGATCGCCTGCCAGCAGAGCAGCGCGACCAGCGGGTCGCGCCGGGGCCAGGTGGCGCGGGCGAGCAGCGCGGGCACCGGCCAGGCCAGCAGCGCGGCGAGGACGGCGAGGAGCGCGGCGGTGGTGGGCAGCACCGGGCGGGTCCCGGGTCAGCCCTGAGGGGCGTCGTCGGTACCGGCGGCGGCCAGCAGGTCGCGCAGCATCCGGGCCTCGTCGGCGTCGACGGCACCGACGAAGCGGGCCAGCACGGCCTGCCGGTCGGCGGCCTGCCCCAGCACCTCGCGCATCACCTCGGCGGCGTGCTCCTCGCGGCTGGTCCGCGCCGAGAAGCGGCGCGGGCGGGCCTCGTCGTGGACGACGAAACCCTTCTGCTCCAGCCTGCTCAGCACCGTGTGGACGGTGGTCAGCGCGAGCCCGCGGTCGCCCAGCCCGTCGCGCAGCAGGGTCGCCGCCACCGGGCCGTCCGCGGCCCACAGCCGCTCCATGACGGCGCGCTCCAGCTCCCCCAGCGAGGCCATCGCTCTCCTGTCCGGCAGATCACACCCGACTCTTCTACGTGTCGTAGAAAAGGTCTTCTACGAGGCGTAGAAATGACGATGTCGATAGTAGACCGCAGAAGGGACCCGGGCCGTGGACGTCCTGGACATCGCTCGCTGGCAGTTCGGGATCACGACCGTCTACCACTTCATGATGGTCCCGCTGACCATCGGCCTGGGGATCCTGCTGGTGGTCATGCACACCATGTGGGTGCGCACCGACAACCCCGAGTGGCTCCGGATGACCCGCTTCTGGGGCAAGATCTTCCTGATCAACTTCGTCCTCGGGGTCGCCACCGGCCTGGTCCAGGAGTTCCAGTTCGGGCTGGCCTGGAGCGAGTACTCCCGCTTCGTGGGCGACGTCTTCGGCTCGCTGCTGGCCCTCGAGGCGCTGCTGGCCTTCTTCCTCGAGTCGACCTTCCTCGGCCTGTGGATCTTCGGCTGGGGCCGGATCCCGAAGAAGCTGCACCTCGCGACGCTCTGGGCGGCGGTGATCGGCTCGACGGTCAGCGCGTACTTCATCATCGCGGCCAACTCGTGGATGCAGCACCCGGTCGGGGTCGTCGCCGACGACGCGACCGGCCGGCCGGTGCAGGTCGACTTCCTCGCCGTGCTCACCAACAACACCGCGCTGGCCGCCTTCACCCACACGATCGTCGCCGCGCTCATGGTGGCCGGCGCCCTGCTGGTCGGCGTCGGGCTCTACCACCTGCGCCGGCGGAAGCTGGCCGGGAAGCCGGCCGACGAGATCGACCACGGGGTGTGGCGCCGCTCCGTCCGGATCGGCGGCTGGGTGTCCCTCGCGGCCTTCGTCCTGGTCGCGGCCACCGGCGACTGGCAGGCCAAGCTGATGTACCACCAGCAGCCGCTGAAGATGAGCTCGGCCGAGGCGCTGTGCGACACCGAGGCGCCGGCGTCCTTCTCGATCTTCGCCTGGAACAAGCTGGGCTCCAACGAGTGCGACGACGTCCACTCGATCACCGTGCCGGGCCTGCTCTCCTTCCTCGCGCACGGCGACTTCACCAGCGAGGTACCGGGCGTCAACGAGCTCCAGGAGCGGTACTCCGAGGTCTACGGCGCCACCTACCCCGACGACCCGTCGCGCTTCGGCACCCTGGCCGGGGAGCCGGTGGACTACCAGCCGGTGCTCGCGGTCACCTACTGGAGCTTCCGGCTGATGATCGGCATGGGCGCGGTCTCGGCAGGGGTGGCCGCCTACGCGCTCTGGTCGACGCGGCGCGGCCGGGTGCCGACCTCCCGGATCGGCGTGTACGGCTCGCTGGCGGCCGTGGGCGCGCCCTTCGTGGCCAACGCCTCGGGGTGGATCTTCACCGAGATGGGCCGCCAGCCCTTCGTCGTCGTCCCCAACCCGGACGTGCCGGTCGACGACCAGATCTGGTTCTTCACGGCGCAGGCGGTCTCCCCCGGGGTCACCCCCGCGGAGGTCTGGACCTCGCTGGGCGCGCTGACCCTCGTCTACGGCGTGCTCGCGGTGATCGAGCTCTGGCTGATCACCACGTTCATCCGGTCGGGCATCACCGCGGGGGACACCAGCACCACGCCGCCGATCGGCACCGGCCGGGACGACGAGCGTCGCGAGGGCCCCGACGGGGACGCCGGTGGCGCCGGCGGTGGCCGCCGCGCCGACGACGACGTCCTCCAGTTCGCCTACTGACCCCCACCCGCAGACCCCGAGGAACCCGTCATGGACCTGCAGACCCTGTGGTTCGCCGCCGTCGCCGTGCTGTGGATCGGCTTCCTGCTCCTGGAGGGCTTCGACTTCGGTGTCGCCGCCCTGCTGCCGGTGCTGGGCCGCCGGACCGCCGACCGGCACCTGATGCTGCGCAGCATCGGCCCGCTGTGGGACGGCAACGAGGTGTGGCTGATCACCGCCGCCGGAGCGGTGTTCGCCGCCTTCCCCGGCTGGTACGCCACCTGGCTGCCGGCGCTGTACCTGCCGTTCGTCTTCGTGCTCTTCGGGCTGATCATCCGCGCGGTCGCCTTCGAGTGGCGGCACCAGTCGCACGACCCCCGCTGGGACGGCACCTGGACGCACGTGATCACGGTCGGGTCGCTGATTGCCGCACTCGGCGTGGGCGCGGCGCTCGGCACCACCACGCTGGGCCTCCCGATCGACGGCGACGGCATCCGCGTGGGCGGCAGCTTCGCCGGCGTGGGCTGGGCGGCGCTGCTCGGCGCGCTCGCGGTGCTCGCCTTCTCGGTGGTGCACGGCGCGCTGTTCCTGGCGCTGAAGACCGACGGCGACGTCCGGCTGCGCGCCCGGGCCTTCGCCCTGCGCTGGTCGCCGGTGGCGGCCCTGCCGCTGCTGGCCTGGGCGGGCTGGGTGCACCTGCGCGCCGGGACGTCGGTCACCGCGGTGCTGTGGGTCGTCGGCGCGCTGGCCGTCCTGGTCACCTGGGCGCGCATCCGCGTCGACCGGGAGGGCCAGGCGTTCGCCGGCTGGGCGGTGATGCTCGTCAGCTCGGCCGCGACCATCTTCGGCGCCGCCTACCCCGTCGTCGTCCCCTCGACGATCGACCCGGCCTTCGACGTGACGATCGCCGAGGCGTCGGTCAGCGACTACACGCTCACCGTGATGACGTGGGCGGCCGCCGTCGGGCTGCCGGTCGTGCTGGCCTACCAGGCGTGGACGTACTGGGTCTTCCGCAAGCGGCTGACCGCCGAGCCGCAGCACGAGGACGCCCCCCGCAGCGGGGACGCCCCCGCGCCGAGCGAGCTGCCGGCATGAGTGCCGGCGCCGACGCCCCGCGGGGCCCGCTCGCCGCGCTGGCCGGGGTGCCGGGCCTTCCCGGCGCCCTGGTCCGGGCCGCGCTGGCGGCCCTCGTCCAGGCCACCGGCCTGGTGCTCCTGGCCGCCGGGCTCGCGCACGCGGTCGCCCGCGCGAGCGGGCTCGCCGAGGGCTCCCCGACCGTGCCGCTCGCGCTCGCGGCGGCGGGCGTCGCGGTGCGGGCCGCCGCCGGCAGCCTCGGCGAGGCGGTGGCCGCCCGGGACGCGCGCCGGGCCGAGGAGGTGCTCCGCCGGCGGCTGCTGGGCCGGCTGGCCACCTCGCCCGCCGCGGTCGCCGCGGCCGGCGGGCCCGCACCGGCCGCGGTGCTCGCCACCACCCGCCTGCACGACCTCGGGCCCGCGCTGGCGAGCTACCTGCCGGCGCTCGCGCAGACGGTCGTCGTGCCGCCGGCGCTGCTGCTGGCGCTGGCGTGGACCGACCCGCTCTCCGCGGTGCTCGTCGCGGCCACCCTCCCGCTCGTGCCGGTCTTCATGGTGCTGGTCGGCAAGCACACCCAGGACGCGACGGCCGGCTCCGCGCGGGCGCTGGACCGGATCGCCGCCCACGTCGCCGAGCTCGTGCGCGGCCTGCCCGTGCTCGTCGGGCTCGGCCGGGCCGCCGAGCAGACGGCCGCGCTCGCGGCGCTCGGCGAGGCGCACCGCACCCGCACGCTGTCCACGCTGCGGATCGCCTTTCTCTCCGCCCTCGTGCTCGAGCTGATCGCCACCCTCTCGGTCGCCCTCGTGGCGGTCACCGTGGGCGTCCGGCTGGTCGAGGGGCACATCGCCCTGGGCGTCGGCCTCACGGCGCTGCTGCTCGCCCCCGAGGCGTTCGCCCCGCTGCGGGCGCTCGGCGCCGCCCACCACGCCGCGGAGGACGCCGCCCTCGCCGCCGCCGAGGCGCGCGCGGTGCTGGCCGCGCCCGCCGACGCCGGCGCCGCCCCGGCGCCGGGCGACGACGACCCGCGCGGCGCCGACGTCGCGGTCGCCGGGCTGACGGTCGCCTACCCCGGCCGCACCGCGCCGGCCCTGCCGCCGACCGACCTCGTCGTCCACCCCGGGGAGCTGGTGGCGCTCCGCGGGCCCAGCGGGTCGGGCAAGTCCACGTTGCTGGCCGCCCTGGCCGGGCTCACCGACCCGGGAGCCCGCGTCGCCGGCTCGCTCGCCACCGGCGGCCCGGTCGCGGTGGTGCCCCAGTTCCCGCGCACCACCGGTGCGACCGTCGCCGACGAGCTGCGCCGGCACGCCGCCGCGGAGCCGGGCGTGGACGAGATCGTCGCCGAGGCCTACGTCGTCGAGGCGCTCGGCCGGCTCGAGGCCACCGACCTGGCCGGGCGGGCGCCGGAGTCGCTCTCCCCCGGCGAGCTGCAGCGGGTGGCGCTCGCCCGGGCCCTGGTGCGGGTCCGCCGCGGCGCCCGGCTGCTGCTGCTGGACGAGCCGACGGCGCACCTGGACGACGACGCCCGCGGGCTGGTCGCCGCCGTCCTGGCCTCGCTGCGCGGCACGGTCACCACCGTGCTGGTCACGCACGACCCGGTGCTCGCCGGCCTCGCCGACCGCACCGTCGACCTCCCCGCGCCGGCGGTCGCCGGACCTCCCGTCACAACCGCCCCCCCGGTGCGGCCGGCGCGTCCCGCCGCCGCGGACCCCGTGCCGGAGGCGACGACGCCGGCCCCCGCGGCGGGCGCCCTGCGCCGCGCGGTGCTGGCCGGGGTGCTCGCCTCCGGGGCGGGTGTGGCGCTGACGGCGGCCTCGGGCTGGCTCATCGTGCGGGCGGCGGAGATGCCCCCGGTGCTCACCCTCCTGGTCGCCACCGCCGGGGTCCGCTTCTTCGGCCTGGCCCGGGCGGTGCTCCGCTGGCTCGAGCGGCTCTCCGCCCACGACGCCGCCCTGCGGGAGGCCGCCGGCCTGCGGGTGCGGGTCTGGCGCGCGCTGGCCGCCCAGGGGCTGGCCGCCGACCGCACGCCCGGATCGGCCCTGGCCCGGGTCGTCGGCGACGTCGGCGTGGTGCAGGACCTCGGCGTGCGGGTCCGGCCCCCGCTACTGGTCGCCGCCACGGTGCCCGCCGTCACCGTCGCGGTGCTGGCGCTGGTCGACGCCGCCGCCGCGGGCCTGGTGGCCGCCGTCCTGGCGCTCACGGTCGGCGCCGTCCTGCTCGCGCACCGCGGGCTGGACGCCGGCGCCGCCCGCGCGGAGAGCACGCTGCGCGTCGCGGCGCTGCGGGAGACCGGCACCGTGCTCGAGGGGCTGGCCGACCTGCGGGCGCACGGGCTGGCCGCCCGGGCCGCCGCGGAGCTCGACGCGGCCGCCGCGCGCCAGGGCGGCCGCGCCCGCACCCGGGACCGCGCCGCCGCCGTCGGCAACGGGCTGGTGGTGCTGGGCACCGGGCTGGCCGCGGTCCTCGGCACCGTCGTCGCCTCGGCCGGTGGGCTCGCCGGGCCCGCGCTGGCCGTGGTCGCCCTCGCGCCGCTGGCGCTGGCCGAGCCGCTGGCCGGGCTGGTCGCGGCCCTGCAGCGCCGCGGCGCCCTCGCCGACGCGCGCGCCCGCATCGACGCCGTCCTCACCGCCCCCGTCGCCGCCGAGCCCGCCGAGCCGCTGCCCGCCCCGACCCACGTCCGGTCGCTGCGCACCGAGGCGCTCGTCGCCGGCTGGCCCGGCGGGCCCGACGTGCTCCGCGGGATCGACGCCCGTGCGGCGGCCGGCGAGGGGTGGCTGGTCGTGCGCGGCCCGTCGGGCACGGGCAAGTCGACGTTCCTCGCCGTGCTCATGGCCTCGCTGCGCCCCCGGGCGGGCAGCTACGCGGTCGACGACGTGCCCGCCGACCGGCTCCTCGGCGACGACCTCCGCGCCCGGCTGGCCTGGCTGCCGCAGGAGGCGCACGTCTTCGCCTCCTCCATCCGCGCCAACCTGGCGACGGCCGCACCGCGCGGCGTCCTCGGCGGGCCCGAGGGCGAGGCGCGGATGCGCGCAGCGCTGACCGCGACCGGCCTCGCCGGGCTGCTGGCCACTCTCCCCGACGGCCTGGACACCCCCGTCGGGGCGGGCGGCACGGCGCTCTCCGGTGGCGAGCGGCGGCGGCTGGCCGCGGCGCGCGCCCTGCTGGCCGACCGGGACGTGGTCCTGCTCGACGAGCCGACCGCCCACCTGGACGCCCCGACCGCCGCGGCGCTGCTGCGCGACCTGCGCGCCGCGCTCGCCGGACGGGTGGTCGTCTGCGTCACCCACGACGACGACGTCGAGCGCCCCGGCGACACGGTGCTGCACCTGGGCGAGCCGGCGGCCCGGGCGACCGCCTGAGGGGTCTGCAGGGCGCTCTCCCTCTGCCCACCCCACGGGGCAGAGGGGGAGCGCCCCCGGCACCCCACCTGCTCCCGGCGAGGACCTCGGAGGCCCGGCGGTCAGGCGACCGGCACGTCCACCGGGATCTCCGGCCCGAGGCGGGCGCCCTGGAGCAGCGGCAGGTCGTCGCCGGACCAGAAGCTCCCGGGGTCGTAGGCGTTGAGCGGGCGGTCGCCGGGCAGCAGCCCCATCGCCGTGTAGGTGGCCGCCACCAGCTCGGCGCAGAAGACGGTCTCCGCCGCGGTCTGCCGCCGCAGCCGGCCGTTCACCCAGCCGCGCACCAGGCCGCGGGTGGTCGGGAACGGCCGCCCGTCGAGGCGGGCGATGGTCCGCAGCACGGCATCCTCCATCGCCGGGGTCACCCCGCCGTCCTCGGCCGGGCCGACGAGCTGCCGCAGCCACGCCCGCTGCCCGTACCGGCCGCGCCAGGTGAGGACGGCGTCGCGCAGGTCGTGCAGCTGGACGCCGCGCTGGTGGGTGCCGCTCCACGCGTCGGGCAGCGATTTCCCGAGCTCGGCGTGCCACAGCAGCGGGGGCAGGTCCTCCAGCACCACCGCCATGCCGACGTGGTTCACCGGCGCGTTGGTGACCGCGCGGATGGCGCGGTCGGCGAGCGAGGGGCCGCGGAAGACCCAGACGTCGCCGGTGCGCGTCAGGTCGACCGCGGCGTCCAGGGAGAGATCGGGCACGGGCCGCTACGTTACGGACGTGCGCCTCTGGAAGCTGCTCGGACTGGCCGGCCTCGCGGGAGTGACCGCCGGCGGCGTCGTGCTCGCCCGCGACGAGCGGCAGCGCCGTGCCTGCACCCCGGACGACGTGCGGGCCCGGCTGCACGAGCGGGCCGCGGCCGCCCCCGAGCCGGAGACGCCGGCCCCGGCCGCCGCCGAGCTCACCGCAGGCCGGAAGCACCGGCTGGCGCGCGTGCTGCGCCGCCGCTGAGCGCGGAGCCGCCGTGGCCGGGCCGGTCGTGCACGACCGGCATGCGGCCGGGTGCCGGGGGTAGGGACGGCGGACCCACCGCCAACTCCTGAGGAGCCGACATGGCCCGCAACACCCTCTCCCGCTCGCTGCACGACCTCGGCCTCTCCGCCTGGTTCGGCGGAACCCTGGCCAACGCGGTCGCCCTGAACGCCGCCGCGGGCGAGGCCGGCGACGACGCGGCCACCGGGCGCGTGGCCAACGCGGGCTGGGACCGCTGGACCCCGGTCAACCTCGTCGCCATCGGCGCCCACCTGGTCGGCAGCGTCGGCCAGCTGCAGGCGAACAGGCAGCGCGTGGCCGCCCAGGAGGGCGTCGCCGGGATGTCGACCCTCAAGACCCTCGTCACCGCCGCGGCGCTGGGCGCCACCGCGTACAGCCGGGTGCTCGGGCAGCGCATCTCGGACGCGGGCTCGGTGCCCTCGAAGTCCGGCACCCGGCCCAGCAAGCTCACCAAGGCCGCGCGGGCCGACCTCGCCGCCGCCCAGCAACAGCTCGACACGCTGCAGTGGGTCATCCCGGCCCTCACCGGCGCGCTCGTCGCGATCAGTTCCTACGCCGGTGAGCAGCAGCGGCCGAGCGAGGTGGCCAGGGGCGTCTCCGCCCGCTGACCGGAGGTCCCCGGCCGGCGCGGCCCCCGTCCCGCGCCGGCCGGGGGCCGGCCTGCTCAGGACGCCGCGGGAGCCTCGGGCAGGACGACGATCCCGTCGCGGTCGGCGCAGAGCCACTCGCCGTCACGGAACACCACACCGGCGAAGGCCACCGGGACGCCGGCGCGGCCCGAGTGCAGACCTCGCTGGCTCTTGCGCGGCATGGCCGCCAGCGCCCGGACGCCGAGCGGCTGCCCGGCCAGCTCGTCGGCGTCCCGGATGCACCCGTTGACGACGATCCCGGCCCAGCCGTTGGTCGCCGCGGAGACCGCCAGGTTGCCGCCGACCAGCCCGCACCGTCGCGACCCGCCTCCGTCGACGACCAGCACCCGCCCCTCGCCCGGGCCCTCGACGGCCTCCTTGACCAGGGTGTTGTCCTCAAAGACCTTCACGGTCGCGATGCGTCCGCTGAAGGCGACGGCCCCGCCGAAGATCTGGAAGACCGGATCGCAGACCTGCGCCTCCGGGTGGGCGTCGGAGACGTCGGTCGTCGCGGGGTTGCCCGTCGGGTCGGTCATCTGGTCGCTCGCTCTCGGGTCGGCGTCATGGGACCTCTCGCAGCAACGTTATAACCTATAACGCAACGAGAGGAGACCGATGCGCGACGCCGGCGCGGAGTACGCGACCAAGAGCGACCTCGCCTACACACGGGTCCGCGGCTTGATCCTGTCGGGGGAGCTGGCCCCGGGGGACGTCCTTCCGCAGGCCGCGCTGGCCCGCACGATCGGGATGAGCACCACTCCCCTGCGCGAGGCGCTGCGACGGTTGAAGCAGGAGGGGCTGGTCGAGCTCGACGCGCACCGGGACGCGCGGGTGCGGCCGCTGGAGGCCGCCGAGGCCCGCGACCTGCTGGAGCTCCGGCAGACCCTCGACCCGCTCGCGGCCTCGCTGGCCGCCCGCCGCCGCACCGACGAGGACCTGACCGAGCTGCGGGCGGCGCTGGACGGGCTGGAGACGCTGAGCGCCTCCCCCTCGGTGGGCGAGCTGGAGAGCCACCACCGATTCCACGCCGCCATCCACCGCGCCTCGCGGAACGCGCTGCTCGTGCAGACCCTCGACGGGCTCTGGGTGAAGACGGACCGCTACCGCAGGCACGGCCTCGAAGCCGGTCGCAGCGACGAGGAGCGCGCCGCCCGGGCCACCGAGCACCGGCTGCTCTACGAGGCCGTCCGGGACGGCGACGCCGAGGCCGCCGGGGAGCTGATGCGCCGCCACGTCGACACCAGCCTGGGCGCCCGGTCGCTGGACCGCCTGGGCGACCCCGAGCCGCCGCGGTGACCGCCCCGGGGCGCCGCGTGCTGGGCCTGCTCCTGCTGCACTCCGCACTCACCCAGGTCATCACCTTCGTGCTCCGCCCGACCTCGGCCTACCGCGCCCTCGAGCTCGACGTCCCCACCGCCTGGCTGGGCGCGCTCACCGCCTCCTTCGCCGTCGTCCCGCTGCTCCTGGCGGTGCCGTCCGGGCAGGCGACCGACCGGTTCGGCGAGCGACGGGTGATGCTGGTCGGCGCCGTGCTCCTGGCGCTCTCCGGCGCGGTCTTCGCCACCGGCCGGGGCGGCGCCGCCGGGCTCGTGCTGGGCAGCGTCGTGCTGGGCACGGGCCACCTGCTGTCGGTGGTCGGCCAGCAGGCCGCCGTCGCCAACACCGCCGGGCCCGGCCGCTTCGACACGGCCTTCGGCTACTACACCTTCGCGGCCTCGCTGGGCCAGGCCATCGGTCCCGCGCTCATCACGCTCATCGGAGGGGACGGCGCCCTGCCCGACACGACCCCCATCTTCCTGACGGCCACGGCGCTGGGGGTCGTCCTGCTGCTCTGCACGGCGTTCCTGCGCCTGCCTGGCCGGGAGATCGCCGGTGGCCCGGCCGAGAACGGCGGCATGGCGACCCTGCTGCGGCTGCCGGGGCTGCTCCGCGCGCTGCTGGTCAGCTGCGTCGTCCTGGCCGCCGTCGACATCACCCTCGTCTACCTGCCGGCCCTCGGTGCCGACCGCGGGCTGGCCGCCGGGGTGGTCGGTCTGCTGCTCACGCTGCGCGCGGTCGCCTCGATGACCTCCCGGTTGTTCCTCGGCCGGCTCGTGGCGCGGGTCGGCCGCCGCCGGCTGATGGTCACGAGCGTGGCGCTCTCCGCGGTCTCGATGGCGGTGCTCGCCGCGCCGCTGCCGGTGGTCGCCATGACGGTGGTGGTGGTCCTGCTCGGACTGGGCCTCGGGGTCGGCCAGCCGCTCACCATGTCCTGGCTCGCCGAGGTGGCGCCGTCGGGGCTCCGTGGACGCGCGATGTCCCTCCGGCTCACCGGCAACCGGCTCGGCCAGGTGCTCATCCCCAGCACCGTGGGGCTCGTCGCCGCGGGAGTGGGTGCCGCCGGCGTGCTGTGCGCGACCGCCGCAGCGCTCGCGGTGGTGGGGGTCGCCGCCCGGCGGCTCGCCGTGGACGGCGGCCGCGGCACCTGAGGGCGGCCGCGGGGTCAGCGCGCGGGCGGCCCGGCGACCCGCACCACGACGTCGTCGGTGAACTCCTCGGTCGAGGCGCCGCCGCCGAGGTCGCGGGTGCTCACGCCCGCCCGCACGGCCGCCCGGACGCCCTCCTCGATCCGCACCGCGGCGTCGGCCGCCCGCTCGTCGCCGTACCGGGTGGCCAGCCAGTCCAGGAGCATGGCGGCGGACAACATCATCGCGACGGGGTTGGCCAGTCCCTGACCGGCGATGTCGGGCGCTGAGCCGTGCGCGGCCTGGGCCATGCACCGGTCGTCCGAGGCGTTGACCGACGGGGCGATGCCCAGCGAGCCGGCCAGCTCACCGGCCAGGTCCGACAGGATGTCGCCGAACATGTTCTCCGCCACGACGACGTCGAAGTCGGCCGCCCGGCGCAGCAGGTGCACCGTCATGGCGTCGACGTGGACGTCGTCGACCTCGACGTCGGGGTAGCCCTCGGCCACCTCGAGGCAGACCTGCTTGAACAGGCCGGAGCTCAGCCGGAGCACGTTCGCCTTGTGCACGATCGTCAGCCGCTTGCGGCGCCGGCGGGCCAGCGCGAACGCGGTGTGCGCGATGCGCTCGATCGCCGGCCGGGTGAAGACGCCCATCGCGATCGCGACGTCCGCCGTCGGCATGTACTCGCCGGTGCCGGCATGCGTGTTGCGGTCGGCGTAGAAGCCCTCGGTGTTCTCGCGGACCACCACCAGGTCGGTGTCCGGTGCGATCGCGCGACCACCCTCGAAGGCGCGCGCCGGCCGGATGTTGGCGTAGAGGTCGAAGCGCTTGCGGATGGCGCCACTGGGATTGAGCGCCGACCGGTGCGGCTCGGGGTAGGCGGCGCTGTCGTGCGGCCCCAGCAGCCAGCCGTCGAGGCCCGCGAGCGCCTCCACGGTGGCAGCCGGGATGGCGCTGCCGTGCTGCTCGATGGCCGATGCCCCCAGGGGCAGCTCCTGCCAGGCGACGGGCTCGGCCCCGGCGGCGGCCAAGGCCGCGTCGACCACGCGCACCGAGGCGGGGACGATCTCCGGACCGATGCCGTCGCCGGGCATCAGGCCGAGCCGGTAGGAGCGGCCGGCGGTCACGACCGGCTCGCGCCGTCGCCCGGGCGCACGGGGCCGGCGCCGCGGTCGCTGTCCGACAGGTGCTCGAAGGTCTCGCCTGTGGCGGTGACGGTGCGGGTGACGTCGCGGCCGCCGTAGACCCAGTAGATGGTCATCGGCCCGTCGCCGCGGTTGCGGAAGCAGTGCGGGACGCCGGCGGGGACCCAGGTCGCCTGGCCGGCGACCAGGTCGAACTCGTCGTCGCCGACGACGGCCGTCGCCTCGCCCGCGAACACGAGGACGGTCTCCTCCACGTTGTGCGAGTGCAGCGGGATGCCCGTGCCGGGCGAGAAGACCGTCATCCCGGTGGTGACGCGGTTGTGCTCGCAGTTCCACCTGCCGACGAACGGGATCGTCGCGACTCCGTTGCCGCGGTCGAAGCGCTCGATGTCGTCGGGGCGCAGCACCATCGACGGCGGGACGGGCTGGGCGCGGTCGCCCCCGGCGCTCACGCCGCCACCTCGGCGCTGTGCGAGACCAGCAGCTGCCCCGGGGTGTTCACCTGCTCGGCGAGCACCTCGCCGGCGATCATGCGCCACTGCGCGAAGTGCGGCGCCCGCTTGTGCGCCTCGAACGCCCCCGCGTCGGTGTAGAGCTCGTAGAGCAGGAAGCGGTGCCCGTCGCCCTCGACCGCGCAGACGTCGAATCGCAGGCACCCCGGTTCCTCGCGCACCGACGCCTCCGCGTTGGCCGCCATCCCCGCGAGGAACTCCTCCCGCTTCCCCGGCCGGACCTGCATCTGCACCACCAGGCTGAACATGCGCGCCTCCTCGTCGTCCCGCTGTATACAGCTTGCATACAGTACGGCCAGCCGAGGAGAGAGGGGCACGCGATGACCGACCGGATCCACCCCGGGGACCTGCGGACGTTCGGCACCCGGGTGCTCGCCGCGCTGGGCGTGCCCGAGGACGACGGCGCCCTGGTGTCCGACAGCCTGGTGCAGGCCGACCTGTGGGGTCACCAGTCGCACGGGTTCCTGCGGCTGCCCTGGTACGCCGCCCGGCTGCGCTCCGGCGCGATGCGCGCGGTCACCGATCCGGCCGTCCTCTCCGACACCGGCCCCCTGGTGCTGCTCGACGGGCGCGACGGCATCGGCCAGGTGCTGGCCGACCGCGCCCGCGCCCTGGCCACCGCGCGCGCCCGCACCCACGGCGTCGGTGTCGTCGGCGTGCGGAACTCCAACCACTTCGGTACGGCCATGTACTTCACCCGCCGGGCCGCCCACGACGGGTTCGTCGCCCTCCTCACCACCAACGCCAGCCCGGCGATGGCCCCGTGGGGTGGCCGGGAGAAGGTGCTCGGCACCAACCCATGGTCGATCGCCGCACCCGCGCCGGACGGGCGGGTCGTGGCCGTCGACATCGCCAACACCGCGGTCGCCCGCGGCAAGCTCCACCTGGCGCAGAGCCGTGGCGAGGCCATTCCCGACGACTGGGCGCTCACCGCGGACGGCGCGCCGACGACGGACCCGGCGGAGGGGGTGCTCGGCGTGATCCTCCCGATGGCCGGCCACAAGGGCTACGCGATCACCTTCCTCGTGGACGTGCTCTCCGGTGCCCTCACCGGGAGCGCCGTGGGCACCGGCGTGCACGGCCCCTACGAGCCCGAGGCGCGCAGCGGGTGCGGGCACCTGTTCCTGGCCCTCGACCCGGCGGCGTTCGGCGACCCCGCCGGCTACGAGGAGCGGGTCCGGCAGCTGATCGGCGAGGTGCGGTCCGTACCGCTGGCGCAGGGCGTCGACGAGGTGTTCCTGCCAGGGGAGGTCGAGGACCGCGCCGAAGCGGCGGCCCTCGCCGCCGGGGGCGTGCAGCTCGCCGAGGGCGCGCTGGCCGGGCTCCGGGAGCTGGCCGGCGCGACCGGCGTCCCGGTCGAGGGCCTGCCGTGACGGGCCCGGGCCCCGGCGAGGCCAGCAAGGCCGACCTGGTCCACCGGCAGCTCAAGGAGGAGATCGAGCTGGGCGAGCTCGCCCCCGGCACGCCCCTCTCGGAGCTGTGGCTGGTCGAGCGCACCGGTGCCTCCCGCACCCCCGTCCGGGAGGCGTTGCGGCGGCTGGCGGCGGAGGGGCTGGTCGACCTGGCACCGCGGCAGGGCGCCCGCGTCTCGCGGGTGTCCCTGCAGAGCGTCCGCGACCTGTTCGACTTCCGCGCGCTGCTGGAGCCGGCCGCGATCCGCCAGGCCACCGAGGCGGCGGCCGCCGACCCCGAGCTGCGCCGGGTGTTCACCGGGATGGGCAACGAGTTCGCCCGCACGGTGCGCCGGGTGCCGTCGCTGGCCCGGTCCCGGGCCTTCTACGCGCTGGCCGACCGGTTCGACTGGGCCATCATCGGCGCCACCCGCAACGAGCACCTGCGGCGCACCATCGCCGAGCTGCGGCCGCACACCGCCCGCCTGCGCAACCTCTCCCACGTCGATCCCCAGCGGGTGGAGGTCTCCGTCACCGAGCACCTGCGGATGTGCGACGCGCTGCTGGCCGGCGACGCCGACGAGGCGGCGGCCGCCGTCGCCGACCACCTCGCGCAGAGCTTGGCGACGATCTTCC
The DNA here is from genome assembly GCF_054050895.1 of Blastococcus sp. SYSU DS0669. Taxonomy (NCBI): domain Bacteria; kingdom Bacillati; phylum Actinomycetota; class Actinomycetes; order Geodermatophilales; family Geodermatophilaceae; genus Blastococcus; species Blastococcus sp. SYSU DS0669. Next base: position 36,234 of record NZ_JBJHAE010000009.1, read on the forward strand.
GCAACCTCGGCCGGGGCCCTGCGGAGGGTGTCGAGCTGCTCGGCGAGACCCTCAGCGGGCGGCCTTGACCGCCAGCACCGGGCAGTTGGCGTCGAGCAGGATCCGCTGCGCCTGGCTGCCGGTGATGAGCTTCCCCGTGGGGGTGCGCCGGCGCAGGCCGATGACGATCATGCTGGCCCGGAGCCGGTCGGCGGTCTCCACGAGCTCCTCGGACGCCTCGTGGCCGCCCACCTGCTGGGCGATCTCGTAGACGCAGCCGGAGCGCTCCAGCTCCGCCCGCACGGCGGCCAGCGCCTCCGGCGAGGCGAACCGGTTGTCCACCAGCGAGTCCCCGCGGGAGGTGTTGACGACGTGCAGCGGCTCGTCCCGCAGCCGCGCCTCGCGGATGGCGGTGGCCAGGGCTGCTTCGCCCTCGGGGGTCGGCACGTAGCCCACGACGATGGTCATGGGCGGAGCCTGCCCGATCCGGCGGCGCACGTCTGCATTGCGCGCCTAACGGTCCTTTCGGTCGTTGCGTCAGCACAGGTCGTTGCGTCAGCACAGGCGGTTGCGTCAGCGCGGCCGCGAGGTGAAGCGGCGCTCCGGCCGCCCCGCCGTCCCGTACCGCTGCCGGACGACGGCCTCCTGCTGGGCGACGAGCTGCTCGAGGTAGCGGCGGGCGCTCACGCGGGCGAGGCCGGTGCGCTCGCTGCACTCGGACGCCGAGAGCCCCTCGGCGTCCGCGGCCCGCAGCGCCGACCGCACCAGCTCCAGCGTCTCCGGGGCGATCCCCTTGGGGGTGCGCACCGGCGCCGGTTCGGCGCCGCGGGCACCGCCGAAGACCCGGTCGACGTCCTCCTGGGCCGCGTGCTCCAGGGTGTCGATCTCCGCCCGGAGGCGGGCGAAGTCGCGCAGCCGCGTCTCGAAGGCCCGCCGGTCGAACGGCTTCACCAGGTAGTGCAGGACACCGCCGTGCAGGGCGCTGCGGATGCTGTCCACGTCGCGCGCCGCGCTGATCACCATCACGTCGACCGACGACCCGGCCGAACGCAGGCTGCGCAGCACCTCGAGGCCGGTCATGTCGGGCAGGTAGACGTCGAGGAGCACCAGGTCGGGGGCCAGCTCCGCGACGGCGGCCAGGGCGTCGGCGCCGGTGGCGGCGGTGCCGACCACCTCGAAGCCGTCGACCGCTGCGACGAACCCGGCGTGGACCTTCGCGACCATGAAGTCGTCGTCGACGATGAGGACGCCGATCACGGGGCGACCAGCGCCGGCTCGGCGGGGAGGCGGGCGGTGAAGGTGCTGACCCCGTCTGCGGTGGCCGTCACGCCACCGCCCCGCCGCGCGCAGGCCAGCTGCACGACCGACAGGCCGATGCCCCGCTCGCGCGAGCCGGCGGACTTGGTCGACACCCCCCGGCGGAAGACCTCGCGCTCCATCCCGGCCGGGACACCCGGGCCCGAGTCGCGCACGACCACCTCCACCTCGCCGTCGACCAGGCCGAGCGCGACCTCCACCCACGGGGAACGGGACCCCGTGGCGGCGTCCAGGGCGTTGTCCACCAGGTTGCCGACCACGGTGGCGACGTCGGCGCTGAGGTCGCCGTCGAGGACCGGGAGATCGGAGTCGGCCGCGATGCGGAGCTCGACGCCCAGCTCGGTGGCCTGGCTGACCTTGGCGATGAGCAGCGCCGCCACCGAGGGGTCGTGCACCGCCTCGGTGACCGCGCCGGTGAGCTCCGAGCGGCTGGAGCTGATCCGGTGGACGAACCGCACCGCCTCGTCTGCCTCCCCGAGCTCGATCAGGCCCGCGATCGTGTGCAGCCGGTTGCTGAACTCGTGGGCCTGGGCGCGCAGCGTGTCGGTGACGTGCCGGGTGAGGTCGAGCTCCCGGCGGAGCTCGAGCAGCTCCGTGCGGTCGCGCAGGGTCGCGACCGAGCCGATCGGCCGTCCGCGGCTGGCGATCGGCAGCCGGTTCACGACCACCACGCGCCCCGCGCTGGCGACCGCCCGGTCGCGCTCCACCTCGCCCGACAGCAGGGCGTCGCGCATCTCCTCCCCCACCCCGAGCTCCTCGAGGGTGCGGCCGAGGGCGTCGCCGGGGATGTGCAGCAGCCGGATCGCCTCGTCACTGACGAGCGTGACGCGGCCTCGCAGGTCCAGCCCGACCACGCCCTCGCGGATGCCGTGGAGCATGGCGTCGCGGTGCTCCACCAGGCCGGTGATCTCGGCCGGCTCGAGGCCGAGGGTCTGCCGCTTGACCCGCCGGGCCACCAGGAGCGAGCCACCGATGCCCAGGGCGCTGGCCAGGCCGAGGTAGGTCAGCAGGTTGGGGGCCGCGGCGGCGAGGCTGTCCAGCACCGAGGGGTACTGACGGGTGACCGCCACGAACCCGGCGACCTCCCGGCGCGGCCCGGCGAGCACCGGCGCCATCGCGACCGCCGCCGGGGCGCCGCCGACCTCCCGCTCCCCCACCCAGGCCCTGCCCCGGAGCACCGTGCTGTCCCCGAGCGGGAAGCGGGCGCCCAGCTGGGCGGGGTCGGCGCTGGCCAGCACCGTGCCGTCGGCGTCGGCCACCACGACCGAGGCCGAGCCCGAGACGCTGCGGGTGCTCTCGGCCGCCACCCGGACGTAGGCCACCGCGCCGCCGTCGACCGCCTCGCGGAAGATCCGGGCGTTGGCCAGCGTCTCGGCGACCGAGAGCGCCCGCCCGCCCTCGACCTCCTGCGCGCGCTTCGCGGACTGCGCCACGGTGACGGCGGTGACGCCGACGAGGACGACGCAGATGATCACCACCTGCAGGGCCAGCAGCTGGCCGGCCAGCGAGAGCCGCCGGGGCACGGTTCCTCCTGAGGGTCGGGTCGGGCGCGGACGGCGCCCTGGGGCACCCCAGCACGTGTCCACCGGCACGGTGACCGTGGACACAACGACCACAAAGCTCAATGCGCACGCAAGCGTGACACGGAGCACGCCGGTTCCCATCGTCCTCTCTGACGGCGTCCCCGCCGACCCCACCAGGAGGTACACATGCGTACTGCTTCCCTTCGCAGATTGACGTTCGGCGCCGTGGCTGCCGGGCTCGTGCTCACCGGCTGCGGCACCACGGCCGAGGGCGGCTCCGCCGCGGCCGGCGCCGACGGCCCGATCGAGGGGCTGCGGGTGCTGGTGCCGAACTCGGCCGGCAGCGGCTACGACACCACGGCGCGCACCGTCGCGCAGGTGATGGAGACCAACGACCTCGCCTCCTCCATCGAGGTGTTCAACCTCGAGGGCGCCGGCGGGACGGTCGGCCTGCAGCGCCTCGTCAACGAGGAGGGCAACGCCGACATGCTCATGCAGATGGGCCTCGGCGTCGTCGGCGCGCAGTACAGCAACCAGTCCGAGGCCACCCTGGACCAGACCACGCCGGTGGCGCGGCTGATCGAGGAGGCCGAGGCGATCGTCGTCCCCGCCGACTCCCCGTACCAGACGCTCGACGAGCTGGTCCAGGCGTGGAAGGCCGACCCGGGCAACGTCCCCGTCGGCGGCGCCTCCAACCCCGGCGGCCCCGACCACCTGACGCCGATGCTGCTGGCCGAGGAGGTCGGGATCGACCCGACCACCGTCAACTACGTCTCCTACGACGGCGGCGGCGAGCTGCTGGCCGGCATCCTGGGCTCGCAGATCGCCTTCGGCGCCACCGGCGTCGGCGAGATCGCCGAGTCGGCCGCGAGCGGCGACGTCCGGGTGCTCGCGGTGACCACCGAGGAGCCCGTCGAGGGCATCGACGCCCCCACGCTGACCGAGGAGGGCGTGGACCTGGTCTTCACCAACTGGCGCGGCCTGGTGGCGCCCCCCGGCCTGGACGAGGAGCAGACGCAGCGGCTGGTCGACGCGGTGACCGAGATGCAGGGCACCGAGGAGTGGCAGCAGGCCCTCGAGGACAACGGCTGGGGCGACGCCTTCCTCGCCGGTGACGAGTTCGAGCAGTTCCTCGGCGAGGAGAGCGAGCGCGTGCAGACCGTGCTCAGCGAGCTGGGGCTGGCGTGAGCTCGGCCGCCCCCCACGAGGGACGGCAGGGGCAGGGCCGCTCCGAGCTCGGCGTGGCCCTGTTCCTGGGCGCCCTCGGCGTCCTGGTCGTCGTGCAGGCCTTCCTCCTGCCGGAGAGCCTCATCGCCCGGGGCCCGGTGGGCCCCCGGACGGTGCCCCTCGTGGTGGGCGGCCTCCTCCTCGTCGTCGCGGTGGTCCTCGCCGTCGACATCCTCCGGGGTGGACGCGGCGAACCCGAGGGCGGTGAGGACATCGACCTCACCGGCCGCAGCGACTGGCGGACGATCGCCGTCCTCGTCGCCGCCTTCCTCGCCAACGCGCTGCTCATCGAGCCGCTCGGCTGGCCGGTGTCCGGGGCGATCCTCTTCTGGGGCTCGGCCTTCGCCCTCGGCAGCCGGCACTACGTCCGCGACGCCGTGATCGCCGTCGTCCTCTCGGTCGGCAGCTGGTACCTGTTCGTCCTCGGCCTGGGCATCGCCCTGCCGGTCGGCGTCCTGGAGGGGATCCTCTGATGGAGGCGTTCGGCGACCTGCTCGGCGGGTTCGGCACGGCCCTCACGCCGACCAACCTGATGTTCGCGCTGCTCGGCGTGCTCCTCGGCACCGCGATCGGCGTCCTGCCGGGCATCGGCCCGGCCATGACGGTGGCGCTCCTGCTGCCGCTCACCTTCGGCCTGGAGCCCGTCCCCGCGCTGATCATGTTCGCCGGGATCTACTACGGCGGCATGTACGGCGGGTCCACCACGTCGATCCTGCTCAACACCCCGGGTGAGAGCTCCTCCGTGGTGACCGCCATCGAGGGCAACAAGATGGCCCGGAAGGGCCGGGCCTCCCAGGCGCTGGCCACCGCGGCCCTCGGCTCCTTCGTGGCCGGCACGATCGCCACGCTGCTGCTGGCCCTCCTCGCGCCCACGGTGGCCCGGCTGGCCATCGAGATCGCCCCGCCGGACTACTTCGCCGTCATGGTGCTGGCGTTCATCGCGGTGACCTCGGTCCTGGGCAGCTCCCGCGTCCGCGGGCTGGCCTCGCTCGGGCTCGGGCTGACGATCGGGCTCATCGGCATCGACGCGACCTCCGGTCAGCAGCGGCTGACCTTCGGCATCCCCGAACTGGCCGACGGCATCGACGTCGTGGTGGTCGCCGTCGGCCTCTTCGCCGTCGGTGAGGCGCTGTGGACCGCGGCGCACCTCCGCCGTCGCCCGCTCGAGGTCATCCCCGTCGGCGGGGCGCGGATGAGCCGGTCGGACCTCAGCCGCTCGTGGAAGCCGTGGCTGCGCGGCACCGCGATCGGGTTCCCCTTCGGGGCCGTGCCCGCCGGCGGTGCGGAGATCCCGACCTTCCTCTCCTACGTGACCGAGAAGAAGCTCTCCAAGCACCCGGAGGAGTTCGGCCACGGCGCGATCGAGGGCGTGGCCGGCCCGGAGGCCACCAACAACGCCTCCGCCGCCGGCGGCCTGGTGCCGCTGCTGACCCTGGGCATCCCCACGACCGCGACCGCGGCGGTCATCATCGCCGCGCTCGAGAGCTACGGGATCCGGCCCGGGCCGCTGCTCTTCGAGAACGAGCCCGAGCTGGTCTGGGGCCTGATCGCCAGCCTCTTCATCGGCAACGCGGCGCTGCTGCTGCTGAACCTGCCGCTGGCGCCCTACTGGGCGAAGCTGCTGCAGATCCCGCGCCCCTACCTGTACGCGGGCATCCTGTTCTTCTCCAGCCTCGGGGCCTACGCCGCGAACGCCTCGCCGTTCGACCTGTTCCTGCTGCTGGGGATCGGCGCGCTCGGCTTCATGATGCGGCGGTACGGGCTGCCGGTGCTGCCGGCGATCATCGGTGTGATCCTCGGACCCTTCGCCGAGGAGGAGCTGCGGCAGGCGCTGCAGATCAGCAACGGCGACCCGGCCGGGCTGATCACGCCGATCTCCATGGTCGTCCTCGCGATCGTGGTGCTGATCCTGACCTGGCCCCTGGTCCGCCGGCTGCTCCCCCAGAAGGCCACCGTCCCCTTGTTCTCCGACGCGGTGCACGAGATCGACGAGGCGCACGGCCACCACGGGCTCACGACCGCGGTCTCTGTGCCGCGGGAGCGGCACGGGGACGACGACCCCGGCGAGACGCCCTCGCGGCGGGACCCCGGGGAGCCGGGCTCCTGACCGCACCGACCCCTCGAGGGCCCCGCGTCCCCGCCCCGCCGTTCAGCCGGCGCCGGACGGGAGCGCGGGGCCCTCGTCCTTGAGCGCGACCCCGGAGGCCCCGAGCTCCCGGGCCGCCGCCAGCAGCCGCACCACCACGTCGGCCGCCTCCGCGTACCCCAGCCCGTGCGGCGGCCGGACGTTCGAGACGCAGTTGCGCTCGCTGTCGGCCCGGCCCGGCCGCGGGTCCCAGGTGAGGTAGACGCCGAGGGAGTCCGCCGAGGAGAGCCCCGGCCGCTCGCCGATGAGCACCAGCACCACCCGGGCGCCCAGCGCCGCGCCGATCTCGTCGCCGAGCGCCACCCGCGCCTGCGTCGCGAGCACCACCGGGCCCACCGACCAGCCGGCCAGCCGGTCGAGCAGCGCCCGCGTCAGCGCGGCCCCGTGCTCGTGCACCGCCCGCGGGGAGAGCCCGTCGGCCAGCACGATCGCGACGTCGGCCCCCGCCGGCGCGAGCGCGCACCCCGGAGCCAGCCGCCGGCCGAGGTCGGGGCGCTGCAGGTACTCGGCGCGGTCGGCCACCGCGGAGCGCACCTCGATCACCGGCACCCCGTCCAGCCCGGCGCGCACGACCGCCGGGTCGAGCGGCGCGTGCACCGCGTCCCGGGCGACCGCGTGCGCCAGCCGGAACTCCAGCTCCCGGGCGGTCGGCAGCCCGTCGCCGGCCCGGCCCAGCGCCACCCGGGCCCGGGTCGCCGCGCGCAGCACCGCCCACGGGTCGTTGCCGGTGATGCTCATGCCCGGGCCGCCGCGAGCAGCGCCTTCGCCGCGGGGGCGTCCGGGGTCAGCGCCCGCACCCGCCCGTCGCCGTCCAGCAGGTCCATGCGGGTCAGCCACGCCTCGAACTCCGGGGCCGGTCGCAGCCCGAGCACCCGCCGGGCGGTGAGGACGTCGGAGAAGGAGAGCGACTGATAGTGCAGCATCACGTCGTCGGAGCCGGGGACGGCGATGACGAACGAGCAGCCGGCCACCCCGAGCAGCAGGGTCAGGGTGTCGGTGTCGTCGGCGTCGACCTCGGCGTGGTTGGTGTAGCAGACGTCCACCCCCATCGGCAGGCCGAGCAGCTTGCCGCAGAAGTGGTCCTCCAGCCCGGCGCGGACCACCTGCTTGCCGTCGTAGAGGTACTCCGGTCCGATGAACCCGACGACGGTGTTCACCAGCAGCGGCTCGAAGTGCCGGGCCACCGCGTACGCCCTCGCCTCGAGGGTCTGCTGGTCCACCGGCCGCCCGTCGACCCCGCGGTGGGCGTCGGCCGAGAGCGCCGACCCCTGCCCCGTCTCGAAGTAGGTGACGTTGCGCCCGACGGTGCCGCGGCCGAGCTCCAGCGCGCCCGCGCGCGCCTCGGCGAGCAGGTCCAGCGTCACGCCGAAGCCGCGGTTGGCCGCCTGCGTGCCGGCGACGGACTGGAAGACCAGGTCGACCGGGGCGCCCTGCTCCATCGCCCGCAGCGTGGTGGTCACGTGCGCCAGCACGCAGGACTGGGTGGGGATCTCGTAGCGGCGGATGACCGCGTCGACCAGTTCCAGGAGGGCGACCGTCCGGGCCGGCGAGTCGGTGGCCGGGTTGATGCCGATGACCGCGTCACCGGAGCCCTGCAGCAGCCCGTCGACGATCGACGCCGTCACCCCCACCGGGTCGTCGGTGGGGTGGTTGGGCTGCAGCCGGGAGGCCAGCCGCCCGGGCAGGCCCAGGGTGCTGCGCAGCCCGGTGACCACCCGCGCGCGGCGCCCCACCGCGACCAGGTCGGCGTTGCGCATCAGCTTCGAGGTCGCCGCGACCATCTCGGGGGTGAGCCCGCGGGCCAGCGCGCTGATGGAGGTCTCGTCACCCTCGGCCGCCCAGGTCAGCAGCTCGTCTCGGAACTCCCCCACGGTCAGCCCGGCCACCGGGGCGAACGCGACCCGGTCGTGCGTGTCGAGGATCAGCCGGGTGACGTCGTCCTCCTCGTAGCCCACCACCTGCTCCTCCAGGAAGGTGGCCAGGGGCATGTCGGCCAGCACCACCTGGGCGGCCACCCGCTCCGCGGCCGACTCGGCGGCGCACCCGGCGAGCACGTCACCGGAGCGGGCCGGTGTCGCCTTGCCCAGCAGGTCCGACAGCGAGCGGAACTCGTACGTGTGCCCGCCCAGGGTCGTGCGGCGCACGGTCATCGCACCTCCTCCTCGGCCGCGGCGAGCAGCTCGAACTCCTCCTCGGGGGCGGAGGCGACGAGGTGGTGGCGGCTGTAGAGGGCGAAGTAGCCGAGGAAGACCGCGTAGGCGCCGAGGGTCCACAGCGCGGCGACCTCGTCGACGAGGAAGGTGGCGACGACGGCGGCCGCCGCGAGCACCAGCGCGACGCCGGTGGTGACCGTGCCGCCCGGCGTCCGGTACGGCCGGGGCAGGTCGGGCTCCCGTCGGCGCAGCACGATGTGGCTGACCATCATCAGCACGTAGGAGACCGTGGCGCCGAAGACGGCCATGTTGAGCAGCATCGCCCCCTGGCCGCTGAGCGAGAGCACGAAGCCGATCGCACCGGGCACGAGCAGCGCCAGCACCGGGGCCTTGCGGCCGTTGGTCACCGACAGCGCGCGGGGCAGGTAGCCGGCGCGGGAGAGCGCGAAGGTCTGCCGCGAGTAGGCGTAGATGATCGAGAAGAAGCTGGCCACCAGCCCGAAGAGCCCGGCGTAGTTCACCACCGTGACCAGCGTCGACGCCGAGCCGGCGATCTGCAGCGCCTCGACCGGCGGGTTGCCGCTGGCCGACATCGCCTCCGACCCCCCGGCGCCCGCGGTGAAGACCAGCATGAGCAGGGCCAGCACCAGCAGCAGGCCCATGGCGGCGACGATGCCGCGCGGCATGGCCCGGGCCGGGTCGCGGGCCTCCTCCGAGGCCAGGGGCACGCACTCCACCGCCAGGAAGAACCAGATGGCGAACGGGAACGCCGCCCAGATGCCCATCAGGCCGAAGGGCAGGAAGTCCGAGGCGCCGGCGGCGTCGGTGGGCGCGATGTCGAGCAGGTTGGCCGGGTCGAACGCCGGGATCGCCCCGAACAGGTAGACCACCAGCCCGGCGACGGCGATGCCCGCGATGACGAGCATGACCTTCAGCGCCTCGCCCACCCCCATGAGGTGGATGCCGATGAACAGCGCGTACACGGCCAGGTAGACCCACCAGCCGTCGGTGATCCCGAACAGCCCGAGGGACTCCACGTAGGCGCCGATGAAGGTGGCGATGGCAGCCGGGGCGATGGCGTACTCGATGAGCACCGCGACGCCGGTGGCGTACCCGCCCCAGGGGCCGAGCGCCCGGCGGGCGAAGGTGTAGCCACCGCCGGCGGTCGGCAGGGCCGAGCCCAGCTCGGCGAGGCCGAAGACCATCGCCGAGTACATGACCGCCATGAGGAGGACGGCGATCAGCAGCCCGCCGAAGCCGCCCTCGGCGAGGCCGAAGTTCCAGCCCGCGTAGTCACCGGAGATGACCGCGGCGACGCCGAGCCCGGCGAGCAGCACCCAACCCGCCGTCCCGGTGCGCAACTGCCGCTTCTGGTGGTAGCCGGCGGCCACCGTCTCCGCCTCCACCCCGTGCCGGGTGACGGGCCGGGCAGGGCGTACGCGTGGTTCAGCGGTCATGGCCGGCCTCCGGGTGAGCCCCCGCAGGTCGGGTGGGGTCAGCCTGGCCCGGCGGCCCTGCGAGGGCAATGCCCTGCGACGGGACGGAACGCGCTGTTCACGCGCCCGCCTCAGATGCTGCGCCAGCGCCCCTCGGTCGCGTTGCCCTCGGGCCGGGACCGGAAGACGTTGCCCTCGGTGGGCGGCGTCTCGTCCCCGGCGAGCGCGAAGGTCTGCAGCAGCGGCTCGACGAGGACGTCGTACAGCCCGGGGAGCAGCCGGAAACCTGCGGTGACGACGTGGTTGAAGGCGCCGGCCTGCACCATCCGGCGCGGCCGGTCCACCGTCGCGAGCACCCGGCGGGCCACCCGCTGCGCGGAGTAGACCGGCGGGGGCGGTCGCCCGGTGGACCCCGCGTAGGAGGCGCCCTGGTAGTAGATCGGAGTGTTCACGCCCCCGGGCTGGACCACCGAGACGGAGATCCCCGGCTCGTCGCGGGTCTCCTGCTGCAGCACGCGGGCGAGGGCCAGCTGCCCCCACTTGGCGACGGCGTAGCTGCCCAGCACCGGCGTCGTGACGGTGCCCAGCAGCGAGTTCACGATCACCAGGTGGCCGGCGCCCTGGCGGCGGAAGACCGGCAGCACCTGGCGGGCCACGGTGGCGGTGCCGTGCAGCGAGGTGTCGACGACGCGCTCGTAGACCTCCTTGGGCACGTCCTCGATCCGGCCGTAGGCCATCACCTGCGCGGAGTGCACGACGACGTCGAGGCGGCCGAACTCGCGGACCGCGGCCGCGACCGCCGCGGCGACCGCCTCCTCGTCGAGGATGTCGGCGGGGCACACCGTCACGGCTCCCGCACCGGCGGCGCGGAGCTCCTCGGCGGTCTCCTCGAGCGGCGACCGGCCGCGGGCGACCAGCACCAGCCGCGCGCCGCGGCCGGCGAGCCGCACCGCCGTCGCCCGGCCGATGCCGCTGGACGCGCCGGTGATCAGCACGGTGAGCGGCGACCCGCTCGGGTCGGGGATCGGCACGGGGAACTCCTCGTTCGGGCGGCGCCGGCTGCCGGGGCACCGGTTGTCCGCAACCGACTACCCGACCGGCCCGGCGGTCATGCGGTGCGCCGGTCGAGCTCGGCGAGCAGCCAGCCGGGCCCGGTGGTGGTGACGCCGTCGGGCAGCCGGGCGCGCAGCCCCCGGTCTGCGGTCACCACCAGCACCTCCTCCCCCGCGGCGGCCAGGTCCGCCGCCGTCGCGGCCACGGCGTCGTCCCCGCTCCCCGGGGCGCGCACCACGCGGACCCCGTCGGGCGCGGGCACGTCCCGGGCCCGCCCCTCCACGACGGCCACGACCGCGCCGCAGGCGAGGTCCTCGCCGTCCGGGCCCGCGGTCCGCGTCCCGGCCAGGGCGGCCAGGCGATCGAGCAGGCGGGTCGTCGCCCCGGCCCGGTCCCGCCACCAGCCGTCGGGGCGCGCGCCGACCACGTTGGCGACGTCCACCACCAGCACCGTCATCCCGCCCTCCTCGTGCCGTGCTCAGCACCCGTCCCAGCCGGTCCGGGCGCACCTACGCTGCCCGGCATGTGCCGGAACATCCGCCCGCTGGCCAACTTCGCACCCCCGGCGGCCGACGACGAGATCCACGCCGCCGCCCTGCAGTACGTGCGCAAGATCAGCGGCACGACGAAACCGTCGCGCGCCAACGCCGAGGCGTTCGAGCAGGCCGTGGCCGAGGTGGCCGCCGCCTCGGCCCGGCTCCTCGACTCGCTGGTCACCACCGCGCCGCCCAAGGACCGCGAGACCGAGGCCGCCAAGGCCCGCGCCCGGTCCGCCGCCCGCTACGCCGGCTGATCCCGGGCCGGGTGGGTGTCGCGCCACCCGGTTGCCCACCACCGGCATGACCGGGTGGGCGACCGGGTAGTTCCCGGGGCACCCCGTCCACCGAGGAGCCGCCTCCTCGCCGTCCCGAGAGGCACCTCCGCCGTGGGAGCCCCCCTGCCGTCCACCCCGTCCACCACCCGCCCCGCCGACCACCGGTTCGCCGGGAACCGCGCGGTCGAACGGCCCGCCGGCCGGGGCAGCACCCGGTGCGCCCACTGCACCGACGGGCTCGGCCGCCCCCGGGAGGTGCAGCCGGGCTCCTTCCGCGAGCGCGTGCACCGCAACCACGGCGTCGCGATCGCCTACCGCGTGGCGGTGTTCACGGCCGGCCTGCTGCTGGTGCTCATCGGCCTCGCCCTGACGGTGCTGCCGGGGCCGCTCACCATCCCCCCGGTGCTCGCCGGTCTGTGGGTGTGGTCCACGGAGTTCGACTGGGCGCGCCGCTTCTTCACCGCGTTCCGGCGCAAGGCCCGGGAGGCCTGGCAGCACGCCCGGCAGCACCCGGTCAGCTCCCTGGCCGTCACCGTGGGCGGGCTGGCGCTGGCGGGCGTCGCGTTCTGGGCGGTCGGCCACTTCCAGCTGGTGGACCGGGCCGTCGCCGCGCTGGGCGGCTGACGGCCCGACCGGTCAGCTCCCCGACGCCGGCCCGATGTCGCGCGGGTCCGGCGTGCGGAAGGGCGGGTCCTCCGGCGGATCGGCGTCCTCGCCCCCGGCGCCCGTCCCGGGGCGGTCGGTCTCGGGGGCGCGGTCCGGCTCCTCACCCCCCACGCCGAAGCCCTCGGCGGGCTGAGGGGCACCGGCTCCGGGGTCGGCGGCGGGGATGCCGTCGTCCGGCCGGCCGAGGTTGGGTTCGAGGGGGCTCGTCATCGACATGGGCGCTCCCCTACCCCGGCCCGGGGTCGCCCTCCCCTCCGATCCGCTCCGCGCGGGTCGGCGAGAATCGCCGGTATGACCTCCGGCACGACGCCCTCCACCGACCTGCACCTGCGCCGCGCCGCCTTCGCCGACCTGACCCCCTTCGAGGTCTACGCCCTGTGCCGGCTGCGCGTCGACGTCTTCGTCGTCGAGCAGGAGTGCCCCTATCCCGAGCTCGACGGGCGCGACGTGGAGCCGGCGACCGAGCACCTCTGGTTCGAGGAGGCCGGAGAGGTGCTGGCGACGGTCCGGGTCCTCGACGACGGCGCGACGCGGGCCATCGGCCGGGTGGCGACCGCGGAGCGGGCGCGCGGGCGCGGGCTGGCCGGGCGGCTGATCGGGGAGGCGCTGGCCACCTACGGCGGCGGGCCGCTCACGCTGGGGGCGCAGGCCCACCTGGAGCACTGGTACGCGCGGTTCGGCTTCCGCACCAGCGGGCCGGGCTACGTGGAGGACGGCATCCCGCACGTCCCGATGCGCCGGGAACCGGGCTGAGCCCGGCAGGCGACACCGGCCGGCCACCGCGTGCGGTGCCCGGAGGCCCGCACAGGGTCACCTAACCTGCAGGGGTGACGACGGCGACGGAGCTCCCCCTGCCGGCCGCCTCACCGGGCGGCCGGGACCGGGACACCGCGACGACCGCGCGCTGGTCGCCGGTGGAGCTGCTGCCCGCGGTGCTCGTCGGCCTCCTCGGCGGCTGGCTGCTCCTCCCCGGCCACGGCCTGTGGTTCGACGAGCTCTTCACCGCCGAGGTGGCCCGCCTCCCGCTGGGCGACATCGTCGGCGCGATCACCAGCGGCGAGGGCACCGCGAGCTACCTGGCCGGCGTGCCGCCGTCGTACAACGCCCCCTACTACCTGGTCACGCACCTGTGGGTGTCGGTGCCGGGCCTGGCCGGTGACACCTCCCTCCGCGTGCTCTCCCTCCTGGCGACGGCGGGCGGCCTCGCGCTGATCACCCGGGCGCTCACCCGCCTCGCCGGCCGGGGCACCGGGGTGCTCGCGGGGCTGGTGCTCGCGGCGAGCCCCCTGGTGCTCGAGCAGTCGGTCGAGGCCCGCAGCTACGGGCTGGCCGTGCTGGCCACCGGGGCGGCGGCGCTCGGGCTGGCCCGCTGGCTGCAGGAGCCGCCCCGCGGCCTGCTGCTGTTCGGCCTGGCCGGGGCGGGCATGGGGCTGGCGCACTGGTACGCCGTCACCGTGCTCGCGGCCTTCGTCGCCGCCGCGGTCCTGCTGCGGCGCCGGCGCGCCCTCCCGGTCGTGCTCACCGGCGCGCTGGCCGCCCTCCCGGCCGTGGGCTTCGTGGCGCTGGCCGTCCTGAACGGGACGGGTGCGCGGAACGCCGAGCACCTGCGCGACACCGACGGCCGGCTGGTCGCCCTCGCCGCCGAGGCCTGGGCCGGGGGGCGCACCCCGCTGCTCTACCTCTCGGTGGGCCTGGCCGTGGTCGGGGCGTTCCGCGCGGCCGGTGCGCGGGTGGTCGGCACCTGCTGGCTGGTCGCACCCCTGCTGCTGCTGGTGGCCGCCGAGGTGGTGCGGCCGGTCTACCTGCCCCGCTACCTGCTGGCCGGGCTGCTGGGGCTGGGTGTGCTCGCCGCGGCCGGCGCCATGGCGCTCCCGCGGCCCGCGCGGGTGCCGGTGGGCGCGCTCCTGGTGGGCTGCTCCCTGCTGGCCTCGGCCCCGCTGGCCGACCGGGGCCCGCGCGAGCGGGCCGACGACCTGGTCGCCGCGCTGGCCGAGGTGCACCGGCCCGGTGAGCCGGTCGTCGCGGCCGACCAGCGGTCGGCCACCGGCCTCGACCACTACGTCCGCATCCTGGCTCCCGAGCTGCGCCCGGACGTCGTCCTCCCCCCGGACGACGCGCCGCCGGGCGAGGACCGGGTCTGGGTCGTGCGCCGGCTCCTCGACGGCGAGCCCGAGCCCACCGACGACGACGCGATCCTCCGGGCGGCGGGGCTGCGCATGGTCGACCAGAGTGAGTTCCCGGCGAGCAAGACCCACCTCGTCCTGCAGCTCTGGAGCCGCTGACCGCCTGCGTCAGCGGCGGGCCCGCGCCGCCCAGGTCAGCGACCGCAGCGACTGCCGCACCCGGGCCCGGGCCGTCCAGGCCGACCGGCCCGAAGGGCGCCGGTGCCGCACGACGGGCACGCTCGCCACCGGCCGGCCGGAGCCGCCGACGGCGAGGACGACGCTCGGCGCCCCGCGTTCCTGCACGGCAGGAACGACGGCCGCCCGCACGTCCGGGCCCATGGCGAGGAAGGCCCCGGCGTCCGGCGGCAGACCGGTCAGCCGACCCGCCACGCGCCGGTGCAGCGTGCCGGTGAACCGCCGCAGGGGCGACTCGTAGCGGCCGCGCCGCCCGGCGAACACCGCCGCCACGTCCCCGGTGGCCAGCCGGTCCAGCAGCAAGGGCACCGCCTCGGGCGGGTCCTGCAGGTCCGCGTCCAGGCACACCCAGACGTCGGCGGCCGCCTCCTCGGCGAGCCCGCGCGCCAGCGCCGCGTGCTGCCCGACGTTGACCGCCAGCTCGGTGACCGCGATCCGGCCGTCCCCGGCGGCGAGGGCCCGCGCCACGTCGGCGCTGTCGTCCGGGGAGGCGTCGACGACCAGGCGGAGCCGCCACGACCGGCCGGCGAGCGCCACGGCCAGCCGCTCGGCGAGCTCCGCGAGGGTCGCCTCGTTGCCGTACACGGGGACGACGACCGCCACCTGCGGATCCGCTCCCCTACCGGCGATCACCCGGCCGCCCAGGTCCGGGCCAGGCCGTCGGCGAGGTCCACCGTGGGGGCCCAGCCCAGCAGCCGCCGGGCCAGCGACGGGTCGCAGACCCAGTCGGCGGTGTCCCAGCCACGCCCGGGGTGCGCGCCCGGTGCGATGGCGATCGGGCGGCCGGTCACCCGCTCGGCGGTGGCGACCAGCTCCTCGGTGGCGGTCTGCACACCGGTGCCGATGTTCAGCACCACGCCGGGGGCCAGGTCGCCGTCGACCGCGGCGCGGACGCAGGCGTCGACGACGTCACCCACCCACACCCAGTCCCGCCGGCTGACGTGGGCGGGCAGGGCCACGGTCCCGCCGGTGCGGGCGGCGGTCATCACGACCGGGACCAGCCGCGTGGGGTGGTCACCCGGCCCGTAGACCTGGAAGGCGCGCAGCACCGCCGCCCGGATCCCGCGCTCGGCCGCCGCCGCCTGCAGGAGCAGCGAGCCGGCGGCCTTGGTGGCGCCGAAGAAGCCGCGCGGCTCCAGGGCGGCGTCCTCGGCCAGCGGGTGCGGCGCGGCGGCGTACTCGGTCGACGAGCCCAGCCTGACCACGGCCGAGCAGCGGTCGGGCAGCGCGTCGACCAGCCACGGGCTGGTGTTGACCGCGGTCGTCGCGGCGCGTTCGGCGGGCGTCGCCTTCGCGCGGCCGGCGGCGAGCGCGAACACGACGTCCGGGTCCGCGGCCCGCACGGCGGCCGCACCGGCGACCGGATCCGCCAGGTCGACGTCGCGGCGGGTCAGCCCGGTGACGTGCCAGCCGTCCTGCTCCAGCCGCGCCACCAGGTGCCGGCCGACGAACCCCCCGGCTCCGGTCACCAGCGCCCTCACGCCGGCTGCGCCACCCGTGCCGCGTGCTCCTGCGCCATGGCCGCGACGGCGGCGACGAATGCCCGGCGGGACTCGACGGCGCGCTCGGCACCGGCCCGGCGCAGTTCGTCGAGGCCTCCGAGCAGCCGCGGCACCTCGACGAAGGGGTCGCGGCCGGCCATGTCCGCGGTGAAGGAGCGGCGCAGGAAGGTGAAGTGGGTGTCGATCCGGATCAGCTCCGCGGCCAGCAGGTCACCGGGCACGGGGAACCCTCCACCGGGGAGCGTCAGGCCGCCCACCCCGAACGGCACGGGCACCTGCGACCGCACCGCGTCGA
The DNA here is from genome assembly GCF_054050895.1 of Blastococcus sp. SYSU DS0669. Classification (NCBI taxonomy): domain Bacteria; kingdom Bacillati; phylum Actinomycetota; class Actinomycetes; order Geodermatophilales; family Geodermatophilaceae; genus Blastococcus; species Blastococcus sp. SYSU DS0669. The sequence goes on from NZ_JBJHAE010000009.1 coordinate 52,705, forward strand.
CGGTGCCGTCCACGAGCGGGGCGAACAGGGCGGTGGACCCGCGGTCGATGCGCAGGTCGTTGAGGCCGACGTAGATCCGCGAGAGCGGCCGTCGCGCGAGCTCCGCGACCCGGTCGACCGCGTCCTGGGTCTCGACCAGGATGCCCAGACCACAGCGCCCCGCGACCAGGTCGAGCGTCCGGTCGACCTCCTCCGCGGAGCGCACCATGGGCAGCAGCAGCTCGTCGGCACCGCGGTCGACCGCGTCGTCCACCTCGGCGGCGGTCCACGGCCCGAAACCGTTGACCCGGCAGAGCAGGCGACCGGAGGTCGCCGCGCGCATGCGGCTCAGGTCCCCAGGGGTGTCCTCGTTGACCTGGGTGCCCTCCCCCGCCTGGCGCCGCAGCTTGCCGCGGCGCTCCCAGTCGACGACGATGCCGGCCGCACCGGCAGCCACGACGTCGCGCCCCCAGTGGGGGTCGACGGTGAAGAGGAACAGATCCATGCGCGGTAGCTTAGGCTTTCCTAACCTGTTCGCGCCGCCGGGTTGCGGTGGGTCTGCTCAGAAGGCCGGATCCGCGACGACGGGGCGACCGGCGCGCCCGGCGGCCGGGAAGGTCAGCGCCGCGCCGGCGACCTCGATCGAAACCTCCTGCCCGACCGCGGGCAGCTCCGCGCCCTCCAGCCGGGCCGTGACCGTCCCGCCGTCGGCCAGGGTCAACCACACGCGGGAGTCGTGCCCGTAGAAGTCCACCTCGCGCACCCGCGCCCGGGCTCCCGTCCCGAGCGGTGGCCCCAGCCGGAGCTGCTCCGGCCGCAGCAGGACGCGGGCCGGCCCGTCGGCCACCGCGCCGGCGACCGGAAGGTCACCCAGGACGCAGAGCGCGCTGCCGTCGCGGACCTCCGCGTCGAGGACCACCGACTCGCCGACGAACGCGGCCACGTCGAGGTCGGCCGGGCGCCGGTACAGCGTGCGCGGGTCGGTCAGCTGCACCAGCCGGCCGTCCCGCAGAACCGCCACCTGGTCGGCCATGGACAGCGCCTCGGCCTGGTCGTGGGTGACCAGCACGGCGGTCGCGCCGGCGACGCTGAGCGCTGCGGCGACGGCCCGCCGGGTGTCCTCGCGCAGCGCGGCGTCCAGGGACGAGAACGGCTCGTCGAGCAGCACGAGCCCGGGCTCGGGAGCCAGCGCCCGGGCCAGGGCGACCCGCTGCTGCTGGCCGCCGGAGAGCTGGTGCGGCGACCGGTCGGCCAGGTCGGCGTCCAGGCCCACCAGGGCCAGCAGCTCGGCCACCCGTCCGCGATCGCCGCGCCGCCGGCGGGGCAGGCCGAAGGTGACGTTCCCGGCGACGCTGAGGTGCGGGAACAGCCCACCCTCCTGCGGCACGAAGCCGATGCCCCGCTGCCGGGCCGGCACGCCCCGCCCGGCGCCCGCGACGGTGCGGTCGTCGAGGGCGACGGTCCCGCGGTCGGGGTCGTCGAACCCCGCGACGAGCCGCAGCAGCGTCGTCTTGCCGCAGCCCGAGGGGCCGAGCAGCGCGGTGAACCCGCCGGCCGGCACGTGCAGGTCCACACCGGCGAGCACGGGGGTGGCGCCGAAGGCCTTGGTCAGGCCGGTCACGGTGAGGGAGCTCATGGGGTCGGACCTCGTCGGATGTCGCGGGACAGCAGGACGGTGGCCGGCGCGGACAGCAGCACCATGACGGCCGCGTACGGGGCGGCGGCCCCGTACGAGAGCGCGCTGCTCGCCGACCAGAACGCGGTGGCGAGCGTCGCCGTGCCGGTGGGGGCGAGCAGCAGGGTGGCGGTGAGCTCGGTGACCACCGCGAGGAACACCAGGGCCGCGCCCGCCCCCAGGCCCGGCGCGAGCAACGGCAGGGTGATGCGGCGCAACCGGTCGACGCCGGAGGACCCGAGGGAGGCTGCGACGTCGTCGAAGAGGGGCGGGGACTGCTCGACCGCCGCACGGACCGGGACGATCGCCCGGGGGAGGAAGAGGATCGCGTACGCGGCCAGCAGCACCGGGACGGTCTGGTAGAGCCACGGCGTCGCCCGGATGCTCAGCGTGACCAGCGCCAGCGCGACGACGATGCCGGGCAGCGAGCTGCCCAGGTACGTGGCGCGCTCCAGGAGCGTCGCCGTGCGCCCCCGGGCGCGGACGGCCAGCCACCCGGTGGGCAGCGCCATGGCGGTGGTGACCGCGGCCGCCCCGGCGGCCAGGGCCAGCGTGGTCCCGGTCGTCCCGGCGAGGCCGGCCCAGTCGAGTCCGGCCGACGCGCCCCCGGCCAGCCAGTGGGCGAGCGCCCCCAGGGGGACCAGCAGCGCCAGGCCGACGAGCCCGGCGAGCGCCAGCAGCGCGGGGGTGGTCAGCGCCCGCAGCTCCACCGGCCGGACCGGACGGGCCGCACCCCGCCCGCTGCCGGCGTAGCCGCGGTGCCCCCGCAGCCGGACCTCGGCGAGCAGCAGGAGCAGGCACAGCAGGATCAGCACCCCGGCCAGCACGGTGGCCGCCGGGCCGTTGAAGGTGGCCCGGTACTGGTCGTAGATGGCGGTGGTGAAGGTCGGGTAGCGCAGCATCTGCAACGCCCCGAACTCGGCCAGCACGTGCAGCGCCACGAGGAGGGCGCCGCCCAGCACCGCGACGCGGAGCTGCGGGAGCTGCACCCTCCGGAAGACCGCCCAGCCGGAGAGGCCCAGCCCGCGAGCCGTCTCCTCCAGCGCCGGGTCCAGGCCCCGGAAGGCGGCCACCACCGGCAGGTACACGAATGGGAAGTACGACAGCGAGACGACCAGCAGCGCCCCCGCGTAGGTGTCCAGCCCCGGGAGGAGGGAGATCCACGCGAAGCTGTTCACGAACGCCGGCACGGCCAGCGGAGCCACCAGCAGCACGTGCCACAGGCGGCGTCCGGGCACCGACGAACGGGCCACCAGCCACGCCGCGCCGACGCCCAGGACGACGCAGACCGCGACCGTGCCCACGGCCAGGCGGGTCGTGTTCCAGAGCAGCTCGGCGACCCGTGGCCGGAACACCAGCTCGCGGACGCCCGCCCAGCCGACGTCGACGGTGTACCCCGCGATGTAGGCGAGCGGCAGGAGGGCCAGGGCCGCGACGCAGGCGGCGAGCGCGAGGGTGACCGGCGACCGGCGCAGCGGTCGCCCTCCCCTGCCCGCGGACGCGCCGGAGCCCCGGACCGCCGGCGAGGCCGGCGGTCCGGGAACCGGGATGCGGAGCGCGGGAGGGGTCAGAGCAGGCCTGCTTCCTGCATCAGCTCGGTGACCTTCGAGGCGTCGAGCGAGCCCGGGTCGACGGCCGGCGCCTGCAGCTCCGCCAGCGGCGGCAGCGCGTCGGCCGAGGGGACGCCGGTACCGACGGCGTACTCGAGCGCGCTGCTGCCGGCCAGCCGCTCCTGGGCCGGGCGGCTCGTGAGGTACTCGACCAGCTCCTGCGCCTGCTCGGGCTGGTCCGAGGAGGCCAGCACCCCGGCCCCCGAGACGCTGAGGAAGGCGCCCGGGTCCTGGTTGCGGAAGTAGTGCAGGGCGGCGTCGTCGCCGATGAGGCCGTCCTGGGCCTGGTCGCGGAACCAGTAGTAGTGGTAGGTGATGCCGACCGGGACCTCGCCCTCGTCGACGGCCTTCATGATCGCCGTGTTGCTCGCGTAGATCTCGGCGTTGTCCTCGAGACCGGCGAGCCACGCCCGGGTCGCCTCCTCGCCCTCCATCTCCAGGACGGCGCTGACGATCGCCTGGAAGTCCGCCCCTCCGGCGGCGATGCCGACCCGGCCCTCCCACGCCGGGTCGGCCAGGTCGAGCATCGACGCGGGCAGCTCGTCCTCCGCGATCTCCGCCGGGTTGTAGATCAGCGTCGTCGAGCGGGCGGCGAAACCGACCCAGTTGCCCGAGGACGGCCGGAACTGGTCGTCGACCTGGTCGAGGGTGCCCGCGTCCAGCGGCGCGAGCAGCCCGGCCTGGTCCACGGCGGAGATGGCGGGGCTGTTCTCGGTCAGGAAGACGTCGGCCGGCGAGGCGTCACCCTCCTCGATGATCTGGTTGGCCAGCTCGGAGTCGTTGGCGTCGCGGAACTCCAGCTCGATGCCCGTCTCCTCGGTGAAGTCCTCGAGCATCGCGCGGACCAGGCTCTCGTGCTGGGCGCTGTAGACGGTCAGCGTGTCCGCGTCGGAGCTGCATGCGGCCAGGGAGGCCGCGAGGGTGAGGGTGGAGACGACGACGGTCGTGCGCCCGAGCCTGGTCACGTGCTTCCTCCTGGAGATAGGCGAGGCATACCTAAGCATGCGTGCGCCCGCGCAGGCGAGCCGCCCACCCCTGCGCGCCGTGCGGTGCAATGGACGGCGTGCTGCCCCCCGGCTCCCCAGAGGAGCACTCCGGCCCGCCGGCGGGCGACGCCGCGCTGCTGCGGGAGGCCGCGGACCGGGTGGAGGCGCTGGCCGCCGGTGCCACACCGGGACGGTGGCGGCTCGGGGGGTTGCTGGCCACCCGGCCGGAGGTCCTCGCCGAGGGCCCGGGCGGCAGCACCCAGCACGTCGCGGAGGCGCGCGCCCGGAGCGCCGGGTGGATCGCCGCGGTCTCGCCCGCGCTCGCCGGGCCGCTCGCCGCCTGGCTGCGCGCAGCCGCCGCCGACCCGACGCCCGAGGCGGTCGGGGTCGCCCGCGTGCTGGTGCAGCGGCTTCCCTGACCCCGGGGAGGGAGGGCCGCTCGCGCGGGGTAGGGGACGTCGATGCAGCGCCCGCACCCTGATCCCCCTGACCGCCCCGCCGGGCCGCACGCCGACGCGGCGGAGGACACCCCGGAGCAGACCGGCCTGGCCCGCCGGCTGGACAAGCCGATGGGCGCGCTCGGGCTGGTCTTCGTGCTCGTGGTCCTCGGCCAGTCGCTGGCCCGGCAACCGTGGCTCACCACGACGCTGAGCGTCGTCGGCTGGGTGCTGTGGGCCCTCTTCGTGGCGGAGTTCGTCCACCGGGCCGTCACCGCCCGCGACCAGCGCCGGTTCTGGGCGCGCAACTGGTGGCAGGTCGTCTTCCTGGCCGTGCCGTTCCTGCGCTTCGCCCGCGCCCTGACGCTGCTGCGCGCGGCGCGGGTAGGCGGGGTGGTGTCGGCGGCGGTGCGCGGCTCCCGCTCGGCGGGGCGCCTGCTCAGCGGCCGGATCGGCTGGCTCGGCGCGGTGACGGTCGTGGTGGTGCTGGCCACCAGCCAGCTGCTGTACGTGCTGGGCGCCTACGAGTCCTACGGCACGGCTCTCTACGACGCGGCCATGGCCACCATCAGCGGGCAGCCCCTCACGGCCGACGGGAGCCTGGCGCGCGCTCTCGACGTCGCGCTGGCCACCTACTCGGTGGCCGTGTTCGCCACGCTGGCCGGCGCGCTCGGCGCCTTCTACCTCGAGCGGCGTGCCGGCGACGCCGCCCGGCAGGCGTGACGGGCCGGGCCCCGGAGCACGAGGGCCCCGCCGGTGGACCGGCGGGGCCCACGTGGGCGACCAGGGATCAGACCGGCTCGGCGCAGTAGATGGTGCCGGGCTCGGTCTCGTCGGCGCCGACCCAGATGGCGCCGACGGCGGTCTCGAAGTCGAGGCAGACGTCCTGCTCGATGAACTCGGCGTAGTCGAGCTCCTGCTCGTCGATGCCCACGATGCGCCCCTCGGCCTCCGCGGCGTCGCAGTCGACGACCTCGACCTGCTCGCCGGCGACGTTGGCCACGCAGTCGCCGACCTCGGGCTCACCGCCGCCGAGCATGCTGAACAGCAGCCCGACGGCCACGAGGGCGACCAGGACGCCGCCGACGGCGAGCAGGACCTTCGTGGCCGCGCCACCCTTCTTCTCCGGCTGACCCCACGGGGTCGCGCCGCCCTGCGGCGGCACCCACCCGCCGGCGGGCTGACCGGCCTGTTCCGGCTGACCGGGCTGACCGGGCTGGTCGAAGGGCTGGTACGGCCGGCCGGGCTGCGACGGCTCGCCGTACCGCCCCGGCTCCCCCGGCTGGCCGGACGGGCCGGGCCGACCCGGCTGCTGACCGGACGGGTTCTGCTCCGGGCCGTTCCCGGGGTGGCTCATGGGTGCTCCTGAGGTGACTGGACGTGGGGCGTACCTGCAGATCCTCGCCCACGGGAGGGACCTCGGAGCGCGACGCCACCCCGGGCGGAGGATGCCGGGCACCCCACGGGCACCAGCACCCCCGCCCGCGTGGCGTGCGACCGGACCGTGCGGGGTAGCGGGGCCGCCATGAGCGACGACGTGGCCACGGGCGGGTTCGCCGAACGGCTGGGGGTCCGGCCGGAGGAAGCCGGGGACGGTGCCGCCCGAGTGGGGTTCGAGGTGACCGACGAGCACCTCAACCCGGCCGGGACGCTGCACGGCGGGGTGCTGGCCACGCTGGTCGACACCGCGATGGGCCTGGCGGTGCAGACCACCACCGACGACGGCGAGGTGCCGGCGACCAGCCAGCTCACGGTCACCTACCTGCGCCCCGGCACCACCGGCCCGCTGCAGGTGACCGCCCGGCTGCGCACCCGCGGCCAGCACCTGACCGTGTGCGAGGCCGACGTGGAGCAGGACGGCAAGGCCCTCGTCCACGCGGTGGCGACCTTCGCGCTGCTCGGCTCCTGACGCCCGGCCGGTGGCGGTCAGCCGGGCAACGGCGCCGGCACCTCCAGGACGACGCCCGCGGAGGCCGCCCCCTGCCCCTCCTCGTCGACCTCGGTCTGGCCCTGAGCGACGACCAGCATGTAGGTGAAGATCACGGCGATCACCAGCAGGATGCCGAGCGGGATCAGGACCCGGCCCAGCCGCCTGCCCTTCGGGGTGCCCTCCCGGTCCCTCTCGTCGTCGGCGCTGCGGTGGTCCGGGTTCGCCATGGTCTCCTCCTGCGGCTCGGCTCGGGTGGTCCGACCGGACGGCCGGCCTCCCCCTCCATGCCCAGACCGACGGGCCTCACGCCCCCGGCCCGCGAGCGGCGTGGCGGGCGCACGAGGAGGACCATCGGGGCATGACCACCGCCACCTGGAACGGCGTCGTCGTCGCCGAGTCCGACGACATCGTCACCGTCGAGGGCAACGCCTACTTCCCCCGCGAGTCCGTCCGGGAGGACGTGCTGCGCCCGTCGGAGACGCACACCGTCTGCCCGTGGAAGGGCACCGCCTCCTACCTGACCCTGGAGGTCGACGGGCAGCAGAACCGCGATGCGGCCTGGTGCTACCCGGAGCCGAAGGACGCCGCCCGGGAGATCGCCGGCCGCGTCGCCTTCTGGAAGGGCGTGCAGGTGCGCTGACCCGCCCCGGTCAGCGACCGGGTCGGGCGCCGGCGAGCTCGCGGGCCTTCTCGGCGGCCTCGGCGTCGAGCTGCCGGTCGATCGACTCGGTGTAGGAGTCCCACGCCTGCTGCGGGGTGACCCCCAGCGCACCGGCGATCTGCTCCCACTCCGCGCCGCCGCGCAGCGCGGCGCGGATGCCGACCAGCTGGCTGTCGTGCGCTCGGCGCGAGACGACCTCGCCCAGCGCCAGGAGCTCCAGCGCCTCGTAGACGTCCAGCTGGGTCCCGGTGTCGCGCAGGGAGGCCGACCACGCGTCGGCGTCGTCGTCCCGGACGGTGTTCAGCGCGGTGTCGCCGTTGTCGCGGCGGCTGAGGAAGTCCAGCCGGGTCGCGGCCGTCGTCAGCGAGAACTCCGCCTCCAGGGCCTCGGGTGTGATGCTCATGGGTGCAGGCTTCCCCTTCGTCGTCGGCGTGCCAAACCCGGTCGGCACGCGATGTCACCCACGCGGAGGGCCCGCACCCCCCGTGGGGATGCGGGCCCTGCGCGTGCGTGCGGCCGCCCCCTGCAGGGCCCCGGCGCGAGCGTGCGAGCGCTGGGGGCAGGGGGTGTTTTCTCAGCTGTCGACGCCGACGGCTTCCTTGGCCAGGGCGGCGAGCTGGGTCTGCGCGGCGCTGGCCACGTTCGACCGGTTCTTGTGCGTCTCCTCGTAGCGGATGATCACGTTGATGTCGTGCGGGGTCTTCAGCTGCTTGATCGCCTTGACCGCGTCCGGCACGGACATCGAGTCGTAGCCCTTGATCGGCAGCTCGTCGGCGGTGACGTCGCCGAGCTCCTCGCGGGCGGCGCGGGCGACCTGGGCGGCGTCCTCGTTGCCCTCGCGCTGCGCGATCCGCTCGGCGCGGCGCAGCGAGGCGGCGCGGCCGACGGTCAGGGTCTCGCGGACCGCACCGGTGAGCGCGGTCGCCCGGTCACCCACCGCGGAGAACCGGTCGGAGGTCTCCTCGCCGGCGTGGCGCACGGTGTCGACGGCGTTGTTCACCGTGTTGGCCCAGAAGCGCACCGGGGCGTTGACCGCGCGGGCGACGCCACCGGCCACCTTCTGCACCGGGGTGGGCTGGAGAGCTGCGGGGCCGCCCAGGGCCTCCTCGGCGAGGACGACGGTCAGCCACTCGACGGTCGCCGTGTGGGCCTCGACCAGCTTCTCGGCCAGGCGGCGGGTGGCGGTGTCCTCGGCGGTCCCGGCGAGCACCTTGAGGTAGGTGGCGCGGTCGAGCAGCTGGTGCTCGAGCTGCAGGTCCTGCAGCAGGGCCTCCTCGATGGAGGTCGTCTGCTCGAACGTGGCCTTGAGGGCGGCGGAGAGGCGGCCGATGACGGGGGTCACGACGTCGGGCACACCGCCGAGGGCGCGCAGCTGCTCGGTGATCTCCAGCGAGCGGGCCGCGGCGTTGTCGGCGTTCTGGGTGAGCTCCCGGCGGACGGCGTCCGTGCGGGCCTGGCCGATGCGGGTGCGTGCGACCTGCTCCTCGGTCTGCGTGAGCAGGACGAGGGCGCGCAGCTGGTTGATCATCTTGGCGTTGGTGTTGTCGGTCATGAGGAAAACGGCTCCAGGGGTCTCGACGGCCCCGGTGCACGGCCCCGGCGCGAGCTCGCGAGGGCCGGGGGGCAGCGGGGTCCTTCTGCTGACGGTTCTGTGTGTGCCCCGGATCCCCGCGGTGCTAACAACTGCAAGCAGATTGCTAGCAGTGAGCCTCGTCACCCGGAGGAGTGAACCGCTGCTGCGACCGGACGACGCGAGGGCGCCGCCCCCGGTGGGAGCGGCGCCCTCGGCGGCGGGCCGTCAGCCGACCCGGGCGGACACCCGCCCGGCCGCGGGCGCGCGGCGCTGCTGGACGTCGAAGCGCAGCACCGGCTGGGTCATGTCGTCGGTGACCTCGTACGGCGGGCGCGGGGCGAGCCGGACCGGGCGGGGCGGCAGCGACGACGGCGGCATGGTGGTGCCGCAGCCGACGCAGAAGCGGCCTCGCTGGTGAACGGCTCCGCAGTGGGCGCAGGTCATGACGTCTCCTCGGGGTCGTACCGGCACGGACAGGCGGACCCTCGCAGCCCCGACCCCCGGGTCGCAGCCCCGTCTGACGGGTGGGACGAGCCGTTACGCGAAAGTCATGAACGGCCCGGTTCCGGATCCATGGCCCCCAGCCCCGCCAGCGCCCGGTCCAGCTCGGTCACGTCGGCGTACTTGGCGTCGAGGTCGGCCAGGTTCGCCTCGTGCAGCCCCGGGGTCCGGTCCGCGCACGCCTGCCGGACCACCTGCGGTCGGAACCCGCAGTTCAGCGCGTCCATCGCCGTAGCCCGCACGCAGCCCGACGTCGACACCCCGCCGATGACGAGGGTGTCCACGCCGAGCGTGCGCAGGGTGCTCGCCAGGGTCGTGCCGAAGAAGGCGGAGGCGTACTGCTTGAGCAGCACCGGTTCCCCCGGCGCCGGCTCCAGGGCGAATCCGCCCCAGTCCCCCTCGGCCCCCGCGGCGAACGCGGCCAGCGCCGGCACCTTGCGCACGAACAACCCGCCGTCGGCGAGGTCGGGGCCGTAGCGGACGCCGGTCCAGAGCACCGGGTGCCCGCCCGCGCGGGCGGCGTCCACCAGCGCGGCCACCGCCGCCACCGCCGGGGCGGGGTCCGGCAGGGCGAACGGTCCGGCCGGCTCGGTGTAGGCCCGCACCAGGTCGACGACCAGGACCGCCGGGCGCCTCCCCCAGCCGACCCGGCCGGAGAAGGCGGACCCGTGCGGCCCGGGCGCCGGTTCCGGCTCGCTCATCCGGCCCACACCGGGCGCGTCGGCGCCGGCAGGCCGGTCTCCTCCTCGCAGCGGGCCAGCAGCTCCTCGATCGGCGGCCCCATGTCGAACACCGGCAGCTCGGCCGGCCGGTCGGCGCGCAGCTGGTCGCGCAGGTTCTCGGTCGCCTGCCTGTTCACCGTGCCGTCCTCCTCCACGCAGACCCCGTACCGCTCGGCGCCCTTCGGCGTCACCAGCCCCCGCCGCACCTCGAGGGCGACCAGCTCGGGGTCCCGCTCGAGCGGGTCCCCCCAGCCGCCGCCGCCCCAGGTCACGAAGTGCAGCACGTCCCCGGGTGCCACCGGCACGTCGTGGCACTTGCTCGGGAGCACCCGCCGCGTGCCGTCGGCGCGCTCCAGCCACTTGGTGCCGCGGGCGCCCGGGTGCCCGCCGTTGACGCCCCACGGGTAGGTGAGCCAGCGGTCGTCGTGGATCGCGATCGTGCCCGGCTCCTCGAAGACGTAGGTGACGTCGACGCCGTTGCCGCCGCGGTGCAGGCCGGCGCCGCCGGTGTCGGGCACGGTCACCCACTGCTCGATCCGCAGCGGGTAGTAGGACTCCAGGTACTCGCACGGGATGTTGGTGAAGCTCGGCCACAGCGAGTGCCCGTCGGGGCCGTCGCCCAGCGGCCGGCCGGGGATGCCGCCGAAGCCGATGGAGTAGAGCTGGAACCACTCGCCCTTCCGCTCCCCCGACGAGTAGTTGCCGGAGTACATGAAGTGCGGCGAGGAGGAGAAACCCGCGGCGTTGAGCAGCGCCGGGTTGGTCTGGCCGAGCAGGCCGCCGAAGAGGTCGAAGACCCGCCCGATGCCGTGGTTTCGGCCGTTCAGCGCCGCGGGGAACTTCGGCCGCCAGTACGAGCCCTCCGGGATCGTGACGTCGACCAGCGGGTAGAAGCCGTCGTTCCAGAGGATCTGCGGATCGGCGACGGTGATCATGTAGATCCCGAAGAACATCCGGGTGAGGTTCTCGTTGATGAAGTAGTTGATCGGCCCGACCGCCTGGGGCGAGGAGCCGGTGAAGTCGATGTGCACCTTGTCGCCGGTGCGGGTCAGCGACATCGTCAGCTGGTAGGGCCCGTAGCCGACCCCGTCGTCGCAGATGTAGTCGGTGAACGACAGCGTGCGCCCCTCCTCGAACACCGCCGAGAGCAGCACCTTCATCGCGTCGTAGTTGCGCTGCAGCAGCGCGTCCAGCGCCGAGAGGTAGGTGCCGGTCCCGAACCGCTCGCACATCTCGACCACCCGCCGGGAGGCGGTGCGGCAGGCGGCCACCAGCCCGTTGAGGTCGGCGCGGTTCCAGTCGGGCTTGCGCACCTGGTTGAGCACGATGCGCAGCGCGTCGTCGTTGAGCACGCCCTTCCGGTAGAGCTTGAAGGGCGGGATGACCACGCCCTCCTCGAAGATCGTCGTGGCGTCCGTCGGCATGGACGACGGCGTCTTCCCGCCGACGTCGGACATGTGCCCGAACATCGACGCCCACCCGACCAGCCGCCCCTCGTGGAAGATCGGGACGACGACCAGCCAGTCGTTGGCGTGGCTGATGGCGGCGCCGCACGAGTACGGGTCCGACGTCAGCAGGACGTCGCCCTCCTCGATCGTGTCGCGGAAGCCCTCGAGGAAGTCGGGGATCGACAGGCCGAACTGGCCGACGACCATCTTCCCGTCGGGGTCGGCGATCAGCGGGAACTCGTCGTGCTGCTCGCGGATGCCGGGGCTCAGCGCCGTCCGGAAGAGCACCTCGTCCATCTCGTAGCGGGCGTTGCGCAACCCGTTCTCGATCAGGTCGAGGGTGACCGGGTCGACCTCGCCCTTCTCGATCGTGCCGGTCGCGGTCTCGAGGATCGTCGCCATGGCTAGCCCTCCAGCGGGGTGATCAGCAGGCTGCCGGCCGGGTGCACGGTGGCGACGTGGCCGGGCAGGACGAGGGTGGTGGAGTCCATCTCGGTGACGATCGCGGGACCGGTCACCACGTCACCGGCGCGCAGCTTCGCCCGGTCGTAGACGCCGGCCGGTACGTGCTCGCCGCCGACGTAGATCGAGTGGTCCTGCACCAGCGCGCCGGCCGGGTCGCCGTCGCCCTCGGGCAGGACCACCGGCGCCACGTCCGGCTTCGGGCCGGCGACGGTGGCGCGGGCGTTGACGATCTCGTGGTCGACGTCGAGCAGGAAGCTGAACAGCCGCTCGTGCTCCGCGTCGAAGGTGCGGGCGACGGCGTCCAGCGCGGTGTCCGGGTCGTCGAGCCAGGCCGGGTCGACGTCGACCGGGATCTCGAAGCCCTGGCCGTGGTAGCGGACGTCGACCTGGTAGCCGGTGGTCTGCACCTCGGGGGCGAGGCCCTGCTCGGTGAGCCGGCGGCCGGCGTCCTCGCCGAGCCCGCGCAGGATGCCGGCGAGGTCTGCGCCGGAGAGCTCGCCGAACCGGCGCAGCACCGTGCGCGCGGACTCGTCGCGGCGGCTGGTGGTCGCGTCACCGAGCGCGCAGAGCAGGCCCGGCCCCGGCGGGACGATGACCGGCCAGGCGCCGGTCAGCTTCCCGAGCGCGTTGGCGTGCAGCGGGCCGGCGCCACCGAAGGCGACCAGCGCGAAGTCGCGGGGGTCGAACCCCTGCTGCACCGACACCAGCCGGACTCCGCCGAGCATGTTCTCGTTGACGATGTCCACGATCCCGGCGGCCCCGGCCTCCGGGGAGTCCAGCCCCATCGCCTCGGCCACCTTGCTCACGGCGGCGCGCGCGGCCTCGACGTCCAGGCTGATCTCCCCACCGGCCAGCGTCGTGGGCAGGTAGCCCAGGACGACGTTGGCGTCGGTGACCGTCGGGTCCACGCCGCCCCTGCCGTACGACGCCGGGCCCGGGTCGGCGCCCGCGGACTGCGGCCCGACCCGCAGCGCCCGGGTCAGCTCGGGGACGTGCGCGATCGACCCCCCACCGGCCCCGACGGTGCGCACGTCGACGCTGGAGACGCGCACGACGAGGTCACCCACCTTGGTCTCCCGGCCGATGCGCGGGGTGAGCCCCTGCACGAGACCGACGTCGGTCGAGGTGCCGCCCATGTCGAAGGTGATCAGGTCGCGGTAGCCCGCCTGCTCGGCGACCCACACCGCACCGGTGACGCCACCGGCCGGGCCGGACAGCAGCATCGTCACCGGGGCGTCGATCGCCTTGTCGGCCGAGGAGAGCCCGCCGTCGCTGCGCAGGATCGCGAGCGAGCCCTCGACCCCGCCCGCGCGGAGCTGCCCGGCGAGGTTCTGCACGTACCTCTTCACCTGCGGCTGCACGTAGCCGTTGGCCACCGTGGTGAGCGTGCGCTCGTACTCCCGGAGCTCGGGCAGCACGTCGGAGGAGAGCGACACCGGGATGCCGGGCAGGAGCTCGGCGGCGAGCTCGGCGACCCGCCGCTCGTGCGCCGGGTCGGCGAAGGAGTTGATCAGGCTGACCGCCAGCGCCTCGATGCCGGCGGCCTGCAGCTTCGCCAGCTGCGCCCGGACGTCGTCCTCGTCCAGCGGGCGGACGACCGCGCCGTCGCTGGCGATGCGCTCGTCGATCTCGACGGTGTTCTCGAGCGCGGCCAGCGGCTCGGGCTTGGGCCAGATGATCCAGCCGGCCAGCCCGCCGGGGACGTAGGAGCGGGCGATCTGCAGCACCTGGCGGAAGCCCCTGGTCGTGACCAGCCCGACGCGGGCGCCCTTGCCCTCGAGGATCGCGTTGGTGGCCACCGTCGTGCCGTGCAGCACCTGCGCGACCTCGGCGAGGTCGATGCCCGCTTCGGCGCAGACCCGCTCGATCCCGTGGAGGACACCGACCGCCTGGTCCGCGGGGGTGGAGGCGGTCTTGCAGCGCCAGGTGCTGCCGGTGCCCTCCTCGACCAGCAGGACGTCGGTGAACGTGCCGCCGACGTCGACTCCGAGCCGGTAGCTCATGAGGCCTCCTCTTCCTGGGGATGCGGGCTGGCCGCCGCGCGGGCTGCCTGGGCGGTGGCGGCCCGGACCATGACGGCCCGGGCGTTGGAGATGTGCGCGGTCATCACCGCGCGGGCCCACCCGGGGTCGCCTGCCCGCAGCGCGGCGACGATCTCCAGGTGGTGGGCGAGGCTGCGGCGCAGCGACTCGGCGTCGTAGGCGTGGAAGTTCCGCCGCACGATCGGCGGGTGGATCGCGGCGGCGAGCGCGGCGGCGAGCGTGGGGTGCCCGGCCAGGGCGACCAGCCGGTCGTGGAAGGCGCGGTTGAGCGGGACGAGCGCGTCCAGGTCCTGGCCGGGTCCCGGGGTGCCGACGGCGAGCATGCGGCGGGCGAGGTCCTCGAGCGCGTCGACGTCCCCGGGGCCGGCGTTCGGGACGGCGAAGCCGGTGAGCTGCGGCTCCAGCGAGAGCCGCAGGTCGAAGACCCCCTCGAGCTCGGCGACGGTCCAGGTGGCGACCCGGGCACCGCGGTTGGGCGCGATCTCGACCAGGCCCTCGGCGGCCAGCCGGGTGAGCGCCTCGCGCACCGGTGTCCGGCTGACCCCCAGCCGCTCGGCCAGCTCGACCTCGCCGAGGCGAGCACCGGGCGCCAGGGCGCCGGCCAGGATGAGCTCGCGCAGCTCCTGCAGGACGCGCTCGGCCGACGTCGCGGGTCGTGTCACCGGTCACACCCCCTCGAAGATTGTGTGCAAACCTAGGGGCGCCGGGTTCCGCGAGGCAATGGGTCCCCGTAAATTCCGTGTGACTGCATACAAGGAGGGGGCGACGGTGGCGGAGCTGCTGAGCGACGGGCGGGCGCCGAGGGCACGGCTGCGCGAGCTGCTGGACGGGCCGGAGCCGCTCATCGCACCGGGCGCCTACGACGCGCTGTCGGCGCGGCTGGTCGAGCAGGCGGGCTTCGGCGCGGTGTACATGACGGGGTTCGGCACCACCGCCTCGCTCATCGGCCGGCCCGACGTCGGGCTGCTGACCGGCGCCGAGATGGTGGACAACGCCCGGCGGATCGTCGCGGCGGTGGACGTGCCGGTCATCGCCGACGCCGACACCGGCTACGGCAACGCGGTCAACGTCGTCCGCACCGTGCAGCTCTACGAGCAGGCGGGCGTCGCCGCCCTGCAGCTGGAGGACCAGGTCTCGCCCAAGAAGTGCGGGCACATGAGCGGCAAGGCGGTGATCCCCACCGAGGAGATGGCGGGCAAGATCCGCGCCGCCGTCGCCGCCCGGCGCGACCCCGATCTGCTCGTCATCGCCCGCACCGACGCCGTCGCGGTCTCCGGTGTCGAGGACGCGATCGCGCGGGCGCGCGCCTTCGCCGAGGCCGGCGCCGACGTCCTGTTCGTCGAGGCCCCCACCTCGGCCGAGGACATCGCCCGGGTCGCCGAGGAGCTGCGCGGCACCGCTCCCCTGCTGTTCAACTGGGCCGAGGGCGGCCGCACCCCGCCGCTCACCTACCAGCGGATCGCCGAGCTCGGGTTCTCGCTGGTCCTCTACCCGATCGGCACGCTGCTGGCGGCGACGGCAGGGATGCGCTCGCTGCTGGACGTGCTCAAGCGCGACGGCGTGCCCACCTCGGCCCTGGACGCGCTGCCCAGCTTCGGCGAGTTCACCGACCTGGTGGGGCTGCCCGAGATCCAGGAGCTCGAGCAGCGGTTCCGCTGACCGGCCGCGCCGGGTGGGGGCTGACCACCCGCCCCCACCCGGCGCCCGGTCACCGGCCGGTCCAGCGCGGCGGGCGCTTCTCCAGCCGGGCGGCGATCCCCTCGCGGCGGTCCTCGCTCAGGTAGGGGTTCGGGCCGACGTCGAGCCGCAGCCCCTGCCACAGCGGCAGCTCCAGCGCCTTGATCGCCGTCTCCTTCATCCGCCGCACCGAGATCGGCGCGTTGGCGGCGATCCGCCCGGCCAGCTCCAGCGCCGTGGGCAGCACCCGGTCGGGCTCGACCAGCCGGTTGACCAGGCCCCAGCGCTGCGCCTCGCTCGCGTCGACGGCGTCCCCGGTGAACAGCATCTCCAGCGCGATGCCGACCGGTATCCGCTTGGGCAGCACCACCGACCCGAAGTTGGCGCCCATGCCGATCGCGGCCTCCGGCAGGGCGAACCGGACCGCCGGCGAGGCGATGCGCAGGTCGCAGGCGAGCGCGAGCTCGAACCCGCCCGCGACCGCCGGGCCGTTGAGCGCGGCGAGCACCGGGACCGGCGTCTCGGTGACCACCTCGAACACCGACCGCGCCGGCCGGTTCATCGGCGGGCGGAACCGCTCGCCCCGCTCGTCGGCGGCGCGGATCTCCTTGAGGTCGAAGCCGGCGCAGAAGGCCGGGCCCGTGCCGGTGAGCACCACCGCGCGCACGCCGTCCTCGACCACCCGGAGGAGCTCCTCCACGAGGTCGGCCTGCACCTCGGTGGAGAGCGCGTTGCGCCGCTCGGGCCGGTCGAGGGTGAGCACGCGGACGTGCCCGCGCTCCTCGACGACCAGGCCGGACTCGTGTCGCCGCGTGGGGTCCATGACGGTCAACCTGCCTCCTGCGCCGCGCGGGCGGCAAGCCGGGCCGCGTCGCCGGTGGCCCCCGGTCGTGCGCGCCCATCGGCAGGACCGGCCCGGGTCGGAACCGTCGGCGGACCCCCCGTCTGTGATCCCCGGCAACGATCGGGCTCTCCCGTCACACCCGCCCCACCCGTCGGGGACCATGGGCGGACCAGTCCGTCCGACCCGGTAGACAGGTGACATGGAGAGCACTGCCGACATCCGGCTCGGTGATGTCGTCGCGCCGCCGACGGTGGTCTCCATCGAGCTGACCTCCACCCCGGTGCTGAGCTACGCGCTGGCCCACAACCGCATCCCGGTCGTCTCGCGCCTGGCGCTCACCTCCCAGCGGGCGCTGCGCGGGGCCACCGTGCGGCTGTCGGTGCGCGACGCCGAGGGCCCCATCGCCCAGGGGGTCGAGCTGCTCGCCGACGTCGACGGCGGCCGCACCACCGTGCTCACCGGCATCGGGCTGGTCATGGACCCCGCGGCGATGCTGCACGTGGAGGAGCAGCGCCCCGGCGTCGTCGACGTCGAGGTGTGGCACGAGGACGTGCTGGTCGGCGAGGCGACCGCGCCGGTGCAGGTGCTCGCCGCCAACCAGTGGCTGGCCAGCCCCCTGCCGCTGGCGCTGGAGATGCTCGCCGCCCACGTCATGCCCAACCACCCGGCGGTCACCGGCCTGGTCGCCGAGGCCGCCGAGCTGCTCGAGGACCGCACCGGCAGCGGCGCCCTGGTCGGCTACGCGGCCACCGCCGAGCGGGTGGACGAGGTCGTCGCGGCGGTCGCCGAGGTGGTGCGCCGCCGCGGGGTCCGCCACTCCGAGCCGCCGCTGAGCTGGGCCGACCTCGGCCAGCAGGTCCGCTCCCCCGGCGACGTCCTCACCTGGCGGGTCGCCACGCCCCTGGACGCGGTCGTCCTCGTGGCCGCCGCGCTGGAGCAGGCGGGCATCCGGCCGCTGCTGTGGCTGGCCGAGGGCTCCGGCGGGGGCCGGTCCGGCGGGGCGCACGCCTTCCTGGGCTACTGGCGGGAGGAGCGGAGCTCGGAGTCGGCCGCCACGACCGACGCCTCGCCTCTGGTGAACCTGGTCGACCTCGGGCTGATCGGGCTGGTCGAGACCTCGCTGCTCACCGGCGGGGGCGAGCCCGGCGCCGACCTGCACGCCCCGGCCTACGAGCGCTGGCTGGCCGGCGAGCTCGAGCGCGTCCTCGGCGTCACCGACGTCCACCGCGCCCGGCGCGACGGCATCCTGCCGCTGCCGGCGCGTGCCCGGACGCCGGAGGGGCTGCTGCAGGTCGTCGAGTACCGGCCGGCCGAGCACAGCGCCCCCGCGCTCCCCGCCCCGGCCGTGGGTGCGGCCCCGCAGCGCCCCGAGGCCCCGCCCCGGGTGCAGCAGTGGAAGAACGCGCTGCTCGACCTCAGCCTGCGCAACCGGCTGATCAACTACAGCGAGCGGGCCGGGCTGCCGCTGACGCTCCCCGGCACCGCGCTGCCGATCCTGGACAACTTCCTCCACGACGGCACCCCCATCACCCTGCTCCCCGGCGACCAACTGGCCGCCGTCCAGGCCGAGCGCGGCCTCACCGCCGCCAGGGAGCTGCCGGCCGAGCAGCTGACCGAGCTGCTCGTCGAGCGCCGCGAGGTGCACGCCGACGTCACCTCCGGCGGGTACCTGCCCAGGCTGCGCAACCTCGCCTACCGCGCGAAGACGGTGCAGGAGGAGACCGGCGCCAACAACCTGTACCTGGCGCTGGGGTCGCTGGTGTGGGAGCTCGACGGCCGCCCGCTGCGCTCGCCGCTGCTGCTGGTGCCGGTCGTGCTCGCCCCGGTGGGCCGCACCGGCTCCTACCGGCTGTCGCTGGACGAGTCCGGCGCGAGCACCCCGAACTACTGCCTGCTCGAGAAGCTGCGCCAGGTGCACGGCCTGGTCGTCCCGGCGCTGAGCGACAGCGCCGAGAGCACCCCCGACGTCGAGCGGGCGCTCGAGGCGGTGCGGGTCGGCCTCGTCGGTCACGGTCTCCCCTACCGGGTCGAGGCGACGGCCGACCTGGCGATCCTCCAGTTCGCCAAGTACCGCCTGTGGAAGGACCTGGACGAGCACTGGGGCGAGTTCGCCGGCAACCCGCTGGTGCACCACCTCGTGCACGAGCCGACCGAGCCCTTCCTCGACCCGGCCCGCGACTCCGGGGCCCACGTCGACCTGGACGACCTGGCCGGCCGGCTGCCCGTGCCGGCCGACGCCTCCCAGCTGCGCGCGATCGCCGAGGCCTCCGCCGGCCGCACCTTCGTCCTCGAGGGCCCGCCCGGCACCGGCAAGTCGCAGACCATCACCAACCTGCTCACCCGCGCGGTCGCCGACGGCAAGCGGGTGCTCTTCGTCGCCGAGAAGCGCGCCGCGCTCGACGTCGTCGCCCGCCGGCTGGACGCCGTGGGCATGGGCATGTTCGCCCTCGACCTGCACGACAAGGGCTCGCGCGCCTCGATGGTGCGGGCGCAGATCCGGCTCGCGCTGGAGCACGCCGTCGCCGTCGACGAGCAGGGCATGGCCACCGACGAGGAGCGGCTGCGCTCGGCCCGCCGGCAGCTGGCCCGCTACGCCGACCGGCTGCACGCGGAGAACGCCGCCGGCCTCTCCCTCTACACCGCGCGCACCGCGGAGCTCACCGCCGGTACCGACGTCCCGGCGCTGCCGGTGCCGCAGCCCTTTGTCGCCAACGCCCCGGCCGAGGTGCTCACCGCGGTCCGCCGGGCGCTCGCGCTGCTGCCCGACATCGCCGACCTCACCCGGCCCTCCCTGCGGCACCCGTGGGCGTTCGTCGACTCCCCCGAGATCGACCTGCCGGCGGCCCGCGAGGCGGCGGCGGCCGTCGACGCGGCCGTCCGGGAGGCCTCCGGGTTCGCCGAGCTCGGCGGCGTGCTGCGGCACGCCCGCACCCCCGAGGACCTCGACGCGCTGGTCCACCTGCTCTCCGGCCCGCCGGTCGGCCTCGACGTCCTCGACGAGACGTTCAGCAGCCGCTGGACGACGGCGACCGGCGCGGTGCTCGGCGAGGTCGCCGCGTTCACCGCGTTCCGCCACCCCGGCCTCGACGTCGCCGGCCCCGAGGTGCTCGGGCTGCCGCTCGCCGAGATCTACGTGCGCGCGCAGACGGCGGCGGCGTCGGGCTGGTGGGGCCGCCGGAAGCGCCTGCTCGCGGTCCGCGACGAGATCGCCGCCTGCCTGCGCCCCGGTGCCAAGGTGCGGCCCAAGGACGTCCCGCTGCTGGTGGAGAGCCTGTGGCGGGTGCGGACGGCGGTCCAGGCCGTCGCCGGCCGGGTCGACACCGTCCCCGGCCTGTCCGCGCCCACCTCCTGGAACCCGTTCACCGACCCCGGGCTGCTGGAGCGCGAGGTCGAGTGGCTGCGCCGGGCCGGCGCCGCCGTCGACGGCTCCTCGGCCTTCCACGTGGCGCTGCGCAAGCTCATCGTCGCCGGGATGCCCGCCGCGCCGGCCCCCGCGGAAGCCGTCGCCCGCCTCCGCGACGCCGTCGTCGCGCTGCTGGACGTCTGCCGCAGCTCCTCGGACCAGCTCGCCACGTGGGCCGGTGACGACGGGCTGGTCCTCCGCTGGTCGATGACCCGCCCGGAGCGCGGTGTGGAGAACTCGGTGCTGATGTCGCTGCGCCGGTGGGTCTCCTTCCTGGACACCTTGGAGCCGCTGCGCTACGCCGGGCTCTTCGACGCCCGCACGATGCTGATCACCGGGGCGGTGACCGCGGACGACGCGGTGCGCGCCCTGGACCGCGGCCTGGCGACGGCGTCGGTCGCCGAGCGGCTGGACGCCACCGGCCTGGACCTCTTCGACGTCGACGCGCACCAGGCGGCGATCGTGCGGTTCACCGAGGCCTCGCGAGCGGTCCGCGCCCACCTGACGGCCGCGCTGCCGGCGTCGGTCCTGGCCTCCCGGCCGTTCGACGCCGCGATGGGCACCGGCCAGGTCGGCGCCCTGCAGCGGGAGCTGGCCAAGCAGCGCCGCGGGCTGGGCGTCCGGCAGCTGCTCGCCCGGTACGGCGAGCTGGTCACCGCCGTCATGCCGTGCGTGCTCGTCTCCCCGGACTCGGTGGCCCGCTTCTTCCCGGCGAAGGCCGACCAGTTCGACCTGGTGGTGTTCGACGAGGCCTCGCAGATCCGGGTGGCCGACGCCATCGGCGCCCTCGGCCGGGCCCGGGCCGCGGTGGTCGTCGGTGACTCCAAGCAGATGCCGCCGACGTCCTTCCTCGAGCCCACGACCACCGCGCACGACGACGCCGTCGAGGTCGTGGAGACCGCGGTCGAGGACGAGGAGTCCATCCTCGGCGAGTGCGTGCAGGCGCGGGTGCCGCGGCACTGGCTGTCCTGGCACTACCGCAGCCAGGACGAGTCGCTCATCGCCTTCTCCAACGCCCAGTACTACGACAGCCGGCTCTCCTCCTTCCCGGCGCCCACGCACGGGCGGGCCTCGGCCGAGGCCGACGGTCGCGGGGTCTCGCTGGTGCGGGTGCCCGGCACCTTCCACCGCTCCGGGGCCGGGCGGCTGCTGCGCACCAACCCGATCGAGGCCAAGGCGATCGTCGCCGAGATCCGCCGCCGGTTCGACGCGGTGCCGCAGTGGGACGGCATCGACGCCGTCCCCTCGATCGGCGTGGTGACCTTCAACGCCCAGCAGCGCTCCTACATCGAGGCGCTGCTCCGCGACGCGGACGACGACCGGCTGTCGGCCGCGCTGGACCGCACCGACGGCGAGGGGCTGTTCGTCAAGAACCTGGAGAACGTGCAGGGCGACGAGCGCGACGTCATCTTCTTCTCCACCGGGTTCTCGCCCACGGCCGACGGCACGCTGCCGTTGAACTTCGGCCCGCTGAACCGGCAGGGCGGCGAGCGACGGCTCAACGTCGCCATCACCCGGGCCCGGCGCCAGGTCGTCGTCTTCTCCTCCTTCGACCCCGCGCAGCTGCGGGCGGAGGAGACGTCCTCGGTCGGCATCAAGCACCTGCGGGCCTACCTCGACATGGCCGAGCAGGGCACCGACGTGCTGCCGCGCTTCCCACGGTCGGCCGCGGTCGTCGACCGGCACCGGGAGCAGATCGCCGCCGCGCTGCGCGAGCGCGGGCTGGTGGTGCGCACCGACGTCGGCCTCTCGGAGTTCCGCGTCGACCTGTCGGTCTCCCGCCCCGCCGACCCCTCGACCCCGGTGATGGCCGTGCTGCTGGACGGCCCGGCCTGGGCGCGCCGGGGCACCGTCGGCGACCGCGACGGCCTGCCCCCGGAGGTGCTCGGCGAGATGCTGCGCTGGCCCGTCGTGGAGCGGGTGTGGCTGCCCGCGTGGCTGGCCGACCCGTCCGCGGTCGTCGACCGGCTGGCCGGTGCGGTGGACGCCGCCCCGGTCGCCAGCCGGCCGATCGCGCAGCCGGTGCCGCTGCCCACGGCCGCCGTCGAGTCGTTCAAGGGCGTGGCCGCGCTCCGTTCCTCGGTGACCTCCCTGGCGGTGCCGACCCCGACCGCCCGCCCGGCGCCGAGGCCGGCCGCCGCGGCCAAGCCCGCCGGAGCCCCGGCCCTGGAGGGCGAGACCCCCTTCGTCCCGTGGATCCCCAAGACCGCGGGCGAGAAGTCGGTGCTCGACGAGCTGCCGGTGTCGAAGGCCGCGCGGGCGGTGCGCCGGGTGATGGCCGCGGGCGTCAAGGCGGAGGGACCCATCCACGTCGACCGGCTGGCCAAGCTGACCGTGGGCGCGTTCGGGCTCAACCGGGCCACCGAGGCGCGCAAGCAGGTGCTGCTGTCGCTGCTGCCGCCCTCGGCCGTCGACGGCGACTTCCTGTGGCCCGAGGGCGTCGACCGGGCGACCTGGACCGGGTTCCGCCGCCAGGTGGCCAGCACCGACCGCCCGCTGGAGCACGTGGCCCCGGAGGAGGTCGCCAACGCGATGGCGGCGCTCTGCCGGGCCGCGGCCGGCATGACCCGCGACGAGCTGCTGACGGCGACCGCGACGGTGTTCGGCTACAAGCGGCGGGCCGCGTCGGTGACCCCGGTGCTGGAGAAGGCACTGGCCGCCGCCCTGGGCTCGGGCCGGCTCACCGAGTCGGGCGACGGCCTCGTCACCGGCTGACCCGGTGCCGGGCGGCGTGTCCCGGGACGGGGCGCCGGAGCCGGTTCACAGCGGGGCCCGCCGCGAGGACAGTGGTCGTCGCGGCGATGCCGCAGGGGCGTCGCCCGGTCCGAGAGGAGTGGTGGCATGTACGCCCGGTCCACCACGATGCGCAATGTCCGCAGCATGGACGACGGGATCGCCTACGTCCGGGACACGGTCATGCCGGCCGTGCAGGGGATGAGCGGTTGCGTCGGTCTGTCGATGATGTGCGACCGCCCGGGGAGTCGGTGCATCGTCACCACCGCCTGGGCCGACGAGAGCGCCATGCACGCCAGCGCGGAGAGCGTGCGGGAGATGCGGGCCCGCGCCGGCGAGGTCTTCGGCGGGGAGGCCGAGGTGGCCGAGTGGGAGATCGCGCTGCTGCACCGCCGCACGGAGGCGCCCGAGGGCGCGTGCACCCGGGTGACCTGGACCCGCGGCGACCCGGCCACGACCGACCGCTCGGTCGACGCCGTGCGCATGGGGGTGCTGCCGCGACTGGACGAGCTGCCCGGCTTCTGCAGCGTCAGCCTGCTCACCGACCGCCGGACCGGTGCGGGCGCGCTCGCGGCCACCTACGCCAGCCGGGCGGACATGGAGGCGTCGGCCGAGACGGTGCGCGGCATGCGGGAGCAGATCACCCGGGAGCTGGGCATGGAGATCACCGACATGGCCGAGTTCGACCTGCTCCTGGCCCACCTGCGGGTACCGGAGACCGTCTGATCAGGGCGCCCGCACGACGTGGCCGCGAGCGCCGCCGGGCGTTCTGGCTCGGAACGCCCGCACCGGCGATGGTTCCTCCGGGCAGTCGCTCTCTGCCCCGCCCTCGTGGGCAGAGAGCCAGCGGCGGAGGGACATGCCCGGCCCGTAGTAGCGCTCTGCCCCGCCGACGTGGGCAGAGCGCTACTGCCGGCAGGTGGTCACCGGCCTTCCGCACGACCGCGGCGGGAACCTGTCGCGGCCGGCACCGGTCGCTCAGGTGCGCGCGACCGCCAGCAGCGTCACGTCGTCGGTGCGCGGCGGGTCCAGCGCCGCGAGCACCGCGTCGAGCAGCGCCTGGGGGGCGACCGGTCCGCCGGCGACGGCGGCGCGCAGGTCGTCCAGGCCGGTGCTCAGCCCACCCGGACCGCGCTCGACGAGACCGTCGCTGATCAACAGCAGGCGGTCGTCGCCGGCGAGGGTCAGCCGGGTCTCCCGGTAGCCGGCGGCGTCGAGCAGTCCGAGCGCCGGTCCCCGGCCCTCGCGCAGGTACTCGGCGGTGCCGCCGGTCGCGTGCAGCACGGGCAGGTGGCCGGCGTTGGCGATGACGACCTCGCCGGTCGCCGGGTCCAGCTCGGCGACCACAGCGGTGGCGAGCTCCCCCGGCAGGAGCGCGCCGATGACCTGGTTCAGCCCGTCGAGCGCGGCCGCCGGGCCGCCGGCCCGCAGCAGGTGCGCGCGCAGCGCGTGCCGCAGCTGGGCGGTGATCGCGGCGGCGGCCAGCCCGTGCCCGGCGACGTCGCCCAGCACGACCGACACCCGCCCGCCGGGCAGCGGCACCAGGTCGTACCAGTCGCCACCGACGACGTCGTCCTCGCTGGGCAGGTACCGGGCCGCCAGGTCGACGCCGGGGACCTTCGGCAGCTGCTCCAGGAGCAGCGTGCGCTGCAGCGCGCCGGCCAGGCGGTCGTCCTCGGTGGCCCGGTTCGCGGCGGTCTCGGTGAGCAGTGCGGCCAGGCTGCGGGCCGCCGCGACCTCGTGGTGCAGCCACGGCTGCGCCGTCTCCCGCACCGTCTCGCTCCAGGCGTCGAACGAGCGGCGCGGGCTCAACCGCGGGCCGGCGTCGGTCTGCGCCGTCTTGGCGGTGTACGGGTTGCCGCCCCAGGTGATCTCGCGCAGCGTCTCGGGGCGGAACCAGGCGAGGAAGTCCCCGCGCCCGCCGGCCACCTCGGCGACCAGCACGCCGCTGGCGGTGGCGGCGAGGTCGGCCGCCCCCGGGACGACCCGGCTCACCGCGTCGGTGACGCCCACCCCCGCCGCCAGCAGGTCGCGGACCAGCGGGCCGACCCGGTCGGCCGGGGGCGTCGTCCCGAGCAGCCGCAGCTGGCCGCCCAGCCGCACGGCGGCGCCCGCGGCGGGCAGCAGGTCCAGCGCGGTGACCCCGCCCTCGGTGAGCGCCGTGGCGAGGCCGCGCGGGGTGCGGCCGATGACCGCGGCGAGCTCGGCCTGGCGGTGCGCGACCTCGACGACGCCGCTCTCCTCGCCGGCGGCCACCTTGGTGGGCAGCAGCAGGGAGGCGGTGCGGCCGAGGAACTCCGCGGCCGTGCGGTCGGTGTAGGACGGCCGGTGCGGCCCCGCGTAGTGGTGGCAGGCGATGAGGCCCCACAGCTTCCCGCCGTCGACCAGGGAGATCGACATGGAGGAGCGCACGCCCATGTTCGCCAGGTACTCCAGGTGCACCGGGGAGACGCTGCGCAGCATCGCACCGGAGAGGTCCAGGGGGCGCCCCGCCACCGTCGGGGGCTCCAGCGGCACCGGGCGGTAGGTCGCGTCCGGGATGAGCCGCATCCAGTTGGTGGCGTACAGCGCCCGCGCCTGGGCCGGGATGTCGCTGGCCGGGAACCACAGACCGAGGAAGGGCTCGAGGTCCTCGCGGCGGTCCTCGGCGATCACCTCGCCGTTCCACTCGGCGTCGAAGCGGTAGACCATCACCCGGTCGAAGCCGGTCAGGGCGCGGACGTCGCGGGCGAGCACGTCGGAGAGCTCGTCGAGGGTCGGGCTGGCCGACAGCCGCTGCAGCACGCTGGGCAGGCGGCGGTGCCAGGCGGTGCCGGCCTCCTCCGCGCCCAGGACCGGTTCCCACTCGGTGAGCAGCAGACCGTCGGCGCGGTGCACGACGACGTCGACCTCGGCGCCGGCCACGCCGACCCGCAGCGGGTTCAGCTCCCCGAGGTCGCCGGCGAGGCCCGCGCGCAGGCGGGCGGCATCGTCGGGGCCGAGCAGCTCGTCGAGGGCTGCGCCGGCGACCGGGCGGCCGAACAGCTCGCCCGCGTTGGCGGAGGCGACGACGACGGCGAGGCCCGGCTCGGTGACGGCCAGCAGCACCCCGTGCGGCTGGACGGCTCCGGGGACGGCGATCGGCTCGTCCGCGCAGCGGGCGAGCGCGTCGTCGTCGACGGTGCGCGCGGGGCCGGCCGGGGAGCTGGTCACCCCGGCGACGTTACGTGGCGTCGCGGTTGACGGCGGGGCTGGGCACCTCGCCGGCGGAGTTCACGATCGGGATCACCGCGTGGAGTTCCAGCAGGTCGATGGGCAGCCGGACGGGGCGGTTGCTCCGCGGTGCGACGACGTGCAGCTCGACGCCGGCGGCGGCGGCCTTGCGGGCCACGGCGATGAGGGTGCGGGCGCCGGACGAGTCGAGGAAGGCCGTCGGCGCCAGGTCGACGACGATGCCCTCCGGGCCGGCGGCCAGCAGCGCCTCCGCGGCCTCGGCGAGCCGCGGCGCGGTCGCGATGTCCAGCTCACCCCGTACGGTGAGGGCCGGACGCCCGGCGATCGTCGTACGGTCCACGTCGAAGAGCACCGTTCACCTCCCTCAGCGCGTCGTCTCCGACGTCCGAGGGTAGGCCACCGTGCAGGAGGAGGCTGAACGGCCATGAACATCGACTTCAGCGTGCGCCTGCCGACCGACGCGCACAGCGTGCCGCTGGTGCGCGGGCTGCTGCGGCAGGCGCTGGAGCACCTGGCGGTGCCGCAGGCGGTCGTCGACGAGATCGTGCTGGCGCTGACCGAGGCCTGCGCGAACGTCGTCGACCACGCCGCGGACCACGAGGCCTACCAGGTCGACGTCGCGATCGACGACGAGACGTGCCGGATCAGCGTGCTCGACGACGGCGCGGGCTTCGACCCCCGCGCCGCCCACGACGCCCCCACCTCCCCCTTCGACGCGCGCGGCCGCGGGCTCGTGCTCATGCGCGCGCTGGTCGACCAGCTCCAGTTCGTGCAGGACGACGACGGCCGCCACCGGGTGAGCTTCGAGAAGCGGCTGGTCACCCAGCCGCACCTGCGCCTGCTCGACCCGCGCTGACCGGTCAGCCCCGGACCGGGATCGGGTGCGGCGCCACCAGCTCGGCCAGCGCCTGACCCCACCGGCGGGCCCGGTCCTCCTCGCCGTCGAGCAGCGGCCCGGCGACGTCGGACACCAGGAAGTGCTCGGCCGGCGCGGCCAGCGTGGCGCCCAGCCGGCGGAGCAGCGTCTCCTCGGTGCGGGCCGCGTGGTCCAGCGCCGTGACCAGCACCGGTCGGTCCATGCGGGTGTCGAACGCGGCGGCCTGGATGCCGCGCGGCAGCCGGACGTGGTCCAGCCACTCGTGCAGGCCGAAGGTGACGTCGGGGATCACCGCCGCGTGCTCGCGGACCGCGCCCTCACGGGTGGCCGGGCGCGGCATCCCCAACGCGTGCGTCGGGCCGCCGACCACGAGCAGCCGCACGTCGGCGGGCACCAGCATCGGGGCCTCGCGCGCGCAGGCGACGTCGACCTGCAGCCGGCCGCACAGGCCGTGGGCGACGGCCATCGCGACCCGTCTCGCGTCGCCGAACACCGACTCGTAGACGACCAGGGCTCCGGCCACCGACCTCACCGCCTCGTGTGCCGCCTGCAGGAGGGCGCCGACCGTAGGCCCGCCCGACCCGTCGTGGGGTACATCACGCACCCAACCGTGATCTCGTCCACCGGCCGGGGGGCGTGTCGTCGACGATGGGCGGTGTGAGCGGTACTCCTCGCGACGACGCGTCGCCCGACGACTTCTCCGCCGCGGTGCGGGAGGCGGGCCGCCGGCTGGCGGAGGTGGCCGAGCGGACGCCGCTGCAGCGCAACGCCCGCCTCTCGGGGCTCACCGGCGCCGACGTGTGGCTCAAGCGCGAGGACCTGCAGGTGGGCCGCTCGTACAAGATCCGCGGCGCCTACAACACCATCGCCGGGCTGGACGGCGCCGCCCGCGCCGCCGGGGTGGTGTGCGCCAGCGCCGGCAACCACGGGCAGGGGGTCGCGTACGCCTGCCGCGCCCTGCAGGTGCGCGGGCGGGTCTACGTGCCCGGGACGACGCCGCGGCAGAAGCGGGAGCGGATCGCCGCGCTCGGCGGTGACATGGTCACCCTCGTCGTCGCGGGCGACTCCTACGACGAGGCCGCCGCCGCGGCCGCGGTCGACGCCGCCACCACCGGTG
This sequence comes from Blastococcus sp. SYSU DS0669, assembly GCF_054050895.1. Classification (NCBI taxonomy): domain Bacteria; kingdom Bacillati; phylum Actinomycetota; class Actinomycetes; order Geodermatophilales; family Geodermatophilaceae; genus Blastococcus; species Blastococcus sp. SYSU DS0669. The sequence goes on from NZ_JBJHAE010000009.1 coordinate 80,598, forward strand.
CGACGCCGGTGCCGGCCTTCGACGCGCTCAGCACGGTGACCGGGCAGGCGACGGTCGCGGTGGAGGTGCTGGAGCAGCTCGGGTCCGCGCCCGACGTCGTCGTCCTCCCGGTGGGTGGGGGCGGGCTGCTGGCCGGGTGCGGCACGTGGCTGCGCCGGCACTCCCCCGGCACCCGGCTGGTCGGCGTGGAGCCCGCGGGGGCGGCGGGCATGGCCGCGGCGCTGGCGGCCGGGGAGCCCGTGGACCTGCCGGAGATCGACACCTTCGTCGACGGCGCGGCGGTGCGGCGGGTGGGGGCGGTGACCCTCCCCCTGGTGCGCGACAGCGGCGCCGAGCTGCTGACCGTGCCCGAGGGCCAGATCTGCACCGAGATGCTCGACCTGTACCAGGCCGACGGGATCATCGCCGAGCCCGCGGGCGCTCTGGCGGCCGCGGCGGTCAGCGGCGGGCTGGTCACCGTGGAGCCGGGGCAGACCGTCGTCTGCCTGCTGTCCGGGGGGAACAACGACGTCAGCCGGTACGCCGAGGTGATCGAGCGGTCGCTGGTGCACCGCGGGCTGAAGCACTACTTCCTCGTGGAGTTCCCGCAGGAGCCCGGTGCGCTGCGCCGCTTCCTCGACGAGGTGCTCGGCCCCGAGGACGACATCGTGCTGTTCGAGTACGTCAAGCGGGACAACCGCGAGACCGGCGCCGCCCTGACCGGGATCGAGCTGGGCAGCGCCGAGGGCCTGCCCGCCCTGCTGGCCCGGTGCGAGGCGAGCCCGCTGCGCATCCAGCTCGTCGCCCCCGGGACGACCGCCTACCGCTTCCTCGTCTGAGCGCGCCGCCGGGGCGGCCGCCCCGGCACCCCGGGCCACCCCGGGGAGCGTCGAGCCGCATTCCCCCGCGGCTCGAGGCCGTCAGACCCGGCTCCACCCGCGGGCGGACAGCCCCGGGTCAGCTCGCCGCGCCCTTCAGGCGGTCATGAAGCCGCTCTCGTAGGCGGCGATGACCGCCTGGGTGCGGTCCCGGGCGCGCAGCTTGAGCAGCACGCTGCTCACGTGGGTCTTCACCGTCTCGCGGCTGAGGAACAGCTCGGTGGCGATCTCCGCGTTGGACAGCCCACCGGCCACCAGCCGCAGGACGTCGGCCTCGCGGCCGGTCAGCTCGGGCAGCGCGGCGTCCCCGCGGGCCCGGGACGGCGCGTGTGACGCGATGAGCCGGCGGGTGAGGTCGGGCAGCACCAGCGACGTCCCCCGCGCCACCACCCGGATCGCGTCGACCAGCTCCTCCGGGTCGGCCCGCTTCAGCGCGAAGCCGCTCGCCCCGGCCTGCAGCGACCGGAACAGGTAGTCGTCGTCCTCGAAGGTGGTCAGCACGAGCACCCGTGGGCGCTGCGGATCGCGCCCGACCAGCTCCCGGGTGGCGGCGATGCCGTCCATGTCGGGCATCCGCACGTCCATGAGGACGACGTCGGGGTCGGTGCGCGCCGCCACGTCCAGCGCCTCCCGGCCGGTGCCGGCGTCGCCGACGACGGTGAGGTCGGGCTCGCTCTCCAGGATCACCCGCAGGCCCGACCGGACGAGCACGTCGTCGTCCACGAGCAGCAGCCGCAGCGTCACGCCGCCCCCGACAGCGGCAGGCTCGCGCACAGCTCGAACCCGCCGCTGGGTGTCGGCTCGGCGCGGAGCGTGCCGCCGGCCGCTGCGGTCCGCTCGCGGAGGCCCGCCAGCCCGCGGCCACCACCGGGGCCGGGGCGGCTGTCCAGCTGCGAGGCCCGCTCGTTGACCACGCGGACGTCGAGGGTGTCGCCGGAGCGGACGACCTGGGCGACGGTGAGCGGCGTGCCGGCGTGCCGGAGCACGTTCGTCGTCCCCTCCTGCACCACCCGGTAGGCGAGCTCCTGCACGCCCGGCGGGACGTCGTCGACGTCGCCGTCGACCACGAGGGCGACCGGCAGCCCGCCGTCGCGCAGCCCGGCCAGCAGGTCGTCGAGGTCGGCGAGGGCGGGCGTGGCGAACGCGGGGCCGCCGGGCGGGCCGTCCCCGTCGCGCAGCACGGTGAGCACCCGGTCGAGCTCGGCGAGCGCGGCCCGGGTGTTGGTCTCGATGTGCCCGAGCGCCTGGCGGGCGAAGTCGGGGTGCACCGGGCGCCCCTCGGCGGGGGTGAGCGTGCGGCGGGCGGCGGTGGCCTGCAGCAGGCTGGCGGTCAGCGAGTGGCCGATCGTGTCGTGCAGGTCGCGGGCGAGCTTGTTGCGGTCGGCGAGCCGGCGGCTGCTCTGCTGCAGCGCCGCGATCTGCTGCTCGGCCCCGGCGCCGAGCAGGCGGGGCATGACCGCGGCGGCCAGCCGCACGACGGCGTCGAGCAGCACGAGGGTGACGACGACGACGAGCGCCATCAGCGCGAGCAACGGCAGGAAGTTCAGCCAGTTCCAGTCCGGGCCCCAGCGGATGGCCGCCACGGCCACCGTCGCGAAGAAGAGCAGGCCGAGGGTGGCGGCGCCGAGGAGCACCCGTGCGCCGAGCCAGCCGACGGCCCGCCAGGTGCCGGCCGAGGCCAGCAGCCGCCGCGCCCGGGGCACCACGCCGGGCAGCTGGCGGACCCGCTCGCCGGCCGGGACGTCGATCCCGAGCAGGGTGCGGGCCATCTCCCGCTCGAAGCCGGCGAAGCCGCGGATCGTCGCGAGGACGAGCGGCACGAGCAGCAGGCCGACGCCGTAGATGACGGCGACCACCGAGCCGAGGAGCGCGAAGTGGAAGGCCAGGGCCAGCGCGCCGACCGGCACCATCGCCAGCGCGTACAGGGCCCGGCCGGGCCAGCCGGGGCGCGCGGCGGTGCGGACCACCGCGCGCAGCCCGGCCGCGATCTCGGCCCCGGACCGCGGGAAGGTGGAGGGAGGCACGTCCCGATCCTGACCGACCGCGCCGCCGCGCGACTCCCCCTCGGGCGTGCTCCGCTCCTCCCCCGCGCGGGGGAGCCAGGTCGGCGCTGCGGGGTGATCCGCACGCACCCCCGCGCCCGGGACGCTCGCAGCCATGACCTCATCCTTCTCCCGGAGCCCGGCATGATCGAGGTGCGCGGGCTCACCAAGACCTACGGCGCGGTGCGCGCCGTCGACGACCTGACCTTCGACGTGCAGCCGGGCAAGGTCACCGGCTTCCTCGGTCCGAACGGCGCGGGCAAGTCCACCACGATGCGCATGGTGCTCGGCCTGGACCGGCCGACCTCCGGCCAGGCGCTGGTGGGCGGCCGGCCGTTCGCCCGGCTGGCCGAACCGCTGCGCGCCGCCGGTGCGCTGCTCGACGCCCAGGCCGTGCACCCGGGCCGCAGCGGGCGGGACCACCTGCGGGTGGCCGCCCGCACCCACGGCCTGCCGGCCCGCCGGGTGGACGAGGTGATCGACCAGGTGGGGCTCGGTCCCGCAGCCACGCGCCGGGTGAAGGGCTACTCGCTCGGCATGCGGCAGCGGCTCGGCATCGGCGGTGCGCTGCTCGGCGACCCCGCGGTCCTGCTGTTCGACGAGCCGATGAACGGGCTGGACCTCGACGGCGTCCGCTGGATCCGCCGCCTCGTGCGGGGGCTGGCCGACGAGGGGCGCACGGTGCTGCTGTCGAGCCACCTGATGAGCGAGATGGAGCAGACCGCCGACCACCTGGTCATCATCGGCCGCGGGCGGTTGATCGCGGACGCGCCGATCGTCGAGGTGATGCGCGGGCAGCACGCCGGCCGGAAGGTGGTCGTGCGGACGCCGTCGACCGACGACCTCGCGGGCGCGCTGCTGCGCCGCGGTCTCCGGGTGCACCCCACCGGCGACGGCGACCTCCTCGTCGAGGGCGCCTCCGCAGAGACGGTGGGGGACGTCGCGCTGGAGACCGGCGTGGCCGTGCACCGGCTGGCCGAGCAGCAGCACTCCCTGGAGGAGATCTACCTCGACCTCACCGGGGACAGCGTCCAGTACCGGGTGGCGGGCAGCCCCGAGCCGGCCGGGCAGGTGCGGGCGTGACCGCCGCGACCGCCCGGGTGGCGGAGCCGGGCGCCGCGACCGTCCTCGCCCGGGCCGCGGGCGCCGAGTGGTTGCGGCTGCGCACCGTGCGGACGACGTGGTGGTGCCTGCTCGCGGCCGCGGTGGCCACCGTCGGCATCGGGACCCTCTCCGCCCTGGACGAGGCGGAGATGGCGAACGCCACCGGGACGACGGTGGCCGCGACGGTCGCCGGCGAGTACGGGACCCTGGTCGGGCAGTTCGCGCTGCTGCTGGTGGTGCTGCTCGCGGTCACCGCCGAGTACGGCAGCGGGGCGATCGCGCCGACGCTGCAGTGGACCCCGCGCCGGGGCGTGCTGCTCGCCGCGCGGGTGGCCGTGCCGGTCGCCGTCGCCACCGCGGCCGGGGTGCTGCTCGCCCTCGTCGCCGACCTCCTCGCGAAGGTGCTGGCGCCGGGCCTGGTGCTCTCCTCCGGCGAGCTGGCCGGGAGCCTCGGCGGGGTCGCCGCCGTGCTCCTCGCCGCCGGCGTCATGACCGCCGGGCTGGGCTTCCTCCTGCGCAGCACCGCCGCCGCGCTGGCCGCGGTGTTCCTGCTGCAGCTCGTGCTGCCGGCGCTGCTGCCGGCCTTCGGCGTGTGGGCGGCCGACATCGCCGAGCTGCTGCCGGGCTCGGGCGCGGTCTGGGTCCTGCTCGACGCGCTGGACCTCACCGCGGCGCACGCCACGTCGCTCCTCGCCGGCTGGGCGGCCGCCGCGCTGGCCGCCGGTGGGTGGTCGCTGCTGCGCCGGGACGCCGGGTGACCGGCGTGGGCGCGGGGCTCGGCCTGGGACGCCCGCCGGTCCGCACGGGTGCGCTGGCTCCCCGCCGGCCGTGGCGACGGCGGCTCGCGGCGTCGCGGCCGCTGGACCGGGCCTACCGGGCGGGCGTGGCGGTCGTCGGGACGGCGGTCGTCCTGGTCGGCCTGGTGACCGTCCCGCTGCCCGGGCCCGGCTGGCTCACGGTGCTGGCCGGGCTGGCCCTGCTGGCGTCGGAGTTCACCTGGGCCGAGCGCCTGCTCGCCGTCGCCCGGCGGCACGTCACTCGGTGGACCCGCTGGGCGACCGCGCAGGGTCCGGCGGTGCGCCTGCTGCTCGCGGCGGGGACGGCGGTGCTGGCGCTGGCCGCGGTCCTGCTCGGCCTCGCGGTCGTCGGCGTCCCGGGGTGGCCGCCCGGGGGGCGGTGACCGTGCGCCGCGCCGCCGGCTACGCGGGCTCGATGACCCGGATCGGGGCGCCGGCCATCCACGCCGCGACGTCCTCCACCGCCTCGCCGTAGAACACCTCGTAGGTGCCGCGGGTGACGTAGCCCAGGTGCGGGGTGAGCACCGCGCGGCGCAGCTCGCGCAGCGGATGGTCCCGCGGCAGCGGCTCGGCGTCGTACACGTCGAGGCCGGCGCCGGCGATGGCGCCGCGGCGGAGCACGTCCACCAGGGCGGCCTCGTCGACGATCGGGCCACGGCTGGTGTTGACCAGCACCGCGGTGTGCTTCATCAGCGCCAGGTCGTCGGCGCCGATCAGGCCGCGGGTCCGCTTGGACAGCAGCAGGTGCACGGTGACGACGTCGGCGGTGGCGAACAGCTCGTCGCGCTCGACCCTTCGCGCCCCCACCTCGGCGGCCCGCTCGTCGGTGAGGTTCTGGCTCCACGCGACGACGTCCATGCCGAAGGCCTGCCCGATGCGGGCCACCTGCGCGCCGATGCGGCCGAGACCGATGACGCCGAGCCGGGCGCCGTGCAGGTCGCCGCCGATCGTGGTCTGCCACCCGCCGGCGCGCATGGCGGCGTCCTCCTGCGGCAGGTGGCGCAGGGTGGCCAGCACCAGCGCCCAGGTGAGCTCGACGGTGGAGGTGGCCGAGGACGCGGTGCCGCAGACGGTGACGCCGAGCTCACCGGCCGCGGCGACGTCGATCGACTTGTTGCGCATGCCGGTGGTGACCAGCAGCCGCAGGTCGGGCAGCCGCTCGAGGACGGCGCGGTCGAACCGCGTCCGCTCGCGCATGGCGATCACGACGTCGAAGCCGCGCAGCCGCTGGACGAGCGCGTCCGGGCCGGCGGCGGTGTCGTGAAACTCGACGACCTCCGCCGGCCCGGGCAGCCGCGACCAGTCGCAGAACTCCGCGGCGACGGACTGGTAGTCGTCCAGGACGGCGATGCGGTGCACGTCCCAAGGTCTACCGGATGCTCAGCCCTGCGGCCCGGTGGCGTCGGAGATGCCGGCCGGCTTCTCGCCGTCCCCGCCGGCGGGGACGCGCGTGACGTCGTCGGACATGGCGCCGCCCTGGGCTGCCCGCGGCGACTGCTCCGGTGCCGCGCCGACCTCGCCGTGCTCCGGGGTCTCGCCCGGCAGGCCCTCGTCGGCGGACGCGTCGTTCGCGCCGCCGTAGGGGCGGCCGGTCATCGATCCCTCGCTCATCGCTGCTCCTCTCCGCGACAGGCTCCCGACGCCGGTCAGCGCGACGTGGTGCCGCCGCCCTTCCTCTTGTTCGAGAACTTGGAGATCGCGTCCTTGATCTTGCGCTGGTTCTGCGGCTTGCGGGCCTCGTCCATCGCCTTCTTGGCCATGCCGCCCTTCGCGAGCTTGCTCATGATTCCCATGCGGCTGTGGGTGCCCGTTCCGTGGCGGTCCATGCGCCCGCGGCCCGGCTGTCACGTCGGCGTCATGCGGTGCCGGGCGCGTCCTCGTCCTCGGCGTCGGCGCCCGCGCCGGGGTCGCGGGCGAGCAGGTAGGTGGCCACGCCGAGCACCACCCCGGCGACCGCGGAGAGCACGACGATCACCGGCGTGCTGACGTCGCCGAGGACCGCGGTGAGCAGGTCGCGCGAACGGGAGGTCGGGTCGGCGAGGACCACCCCGACGAAGACGGCGACCAGCAGCCCGGCCCCGGCGGCGGCGACGTGCGCGAGCCGCCCGGTGAACCCCATCCGGTCGCCGACGCTGCGGGCGGCCTTGACGATGCGCCCGGCGCGCAGGATGCGCAGCGCGCCGACGGTACGGACGAGCCGCAGGATCTGCACCGGGCCGAGGGCGAGGACGACGGCGACCACCACGGCGACGGTGAGCGCGATCAGGCCGAGGTGGCCGCGGATCCAGGCGCGCTTGTCCTCGGCGACGGCCAGGAGGATGACCGTCTCGGCGACGAGGACGGCCCCGCTGGCCAGGTCGACGACGTGCCCGGCGGTGCCGAGGGTGCCCTCGGCGACGGTGAGGAACATGGCCGGGATCGAGGCGAGCGCCGCCACCAGGACCGGGACGGCGAGCCGTTCCTGCCAGCGCTCCTCACGGCTCTTCACGGGAGCGTCGTGGTCGGACCCGGGAACGGGAGCGACCCCCGGCCCCGAGGCGGCTGCCTCGGGATCGGGGGTCGCGCCGCGGTTCCGCACGGTGCGGAGCGAGGTCAGCGGACGGAGCCGCGACCCTTGCCGCTGCCGGTGCCACCGCTCTTGTTCTGGAAGTCCGAGATGAACTTCTTGATCTTCGCCTGGTTCTCCGGCTTCTTGGCCTCCTGGAAGACCTTCGCCGCCACCCCGGACGCGATGAGCTTGCGCATCATTCCCATGTCTGCCTCCTCGTCGTCGCACCGGCGCACGCCGGTGCCGTCTCGCCGTTCTCCGTGCCCCGGTGCGCCGCCGGTCAACCACACGACCGGGTGGCTCACCAGGTGTCGACGTGCGGCCGCACCCGGCCCTGCGGCCGCGGTGTGGCCGCCGCCTCGCGGGTGAGGGTAGCGATCCAGCGGCGGGTGTCGGCGGGGTCGATGACGTCGTCGATCTCCCAGTGGGCGGCGACGTTGAGCCCGCGGCCGTTCTCGTAGGCCGCGGCGACGGCGGCGTCGTAGGCGGCCTGCCGCTCGGCGTCGTCCTCGATGGCGGCGAGCTCCCGGCGCATGCCCAGGCGCACCGCGCCCTCCAACCCCATCGGGCCGAACTCGCTGGTGGGCCAGCCGACGGTGAACCGCGGCACCTTGGTGCTGCCGCCGGCCATGGCCTGCGCGCCGAGGCCGTAGGCCTTGCGGAGGACGACGGTGCCCATCGGCACCGACAGGTTGGCGCCGATGACGAACAGCCGGGAGAAGTGGCGCACCGTCGCCGTCTTCTCCGACTCGGGGCCGACCATGAAGCCCGGGGTGTCGCAGAGCGAGAGCACCGGCAGGCCGTGGGCGTCGCAGAGCTGCAGGAAGCGGGCGGCCTTGTCGGCGGCGTCCGCGTCGACGGCGCCGCCGAGATGGGTGGGCACGTTGGCGAGGACCCCGATCGGCGCGCCCTCGACCCGGACCAGGGCGGTGACCACGCCGGCGCCCCAGCCGTCGCGGAGCTCCAGCACGCTGCCCTCGTCGGCGAGCGCGGTCAGCACCGCCCGCACGTCGTAGACGCGCTTGCGGTTCTCCGGCACCAGGTGGCGCAGCAACCGCTGGTCGGGTGCGGTCCAGCCGTCGACCGGCCCCTGGAAGTAGGAGAGGTACTGCCGGGCCGCGGCGACGGCGGCCGCGTCGTCGGCGACCCGGATGTCGACGACCCCGTTGGCGTGCTGCACGTCGATCGGCCCGATCTCCTCGGGGGCGACGACGCCCAGGCCGCCACCCTCGATCATCGCCGGGCCGCCCATGCCGATGTTCGCGTCCTCGGTGGCGATGACGACGTCGCAGGTGCCCAGCAGCGCGGCGTTGCCGGCGAAGCAGCGGCCACTGGCGATGCCGACGGTGGGAACGAGGCCCGAGAGCCGGCCGAAGAGGGTGAAGGCGGCGGTGTCGAGCGCGGAGACGACCGGGTGGTCGACGTCGCCGGGCCGCCCGCCGCCGCCCTCGGCGAAGAGGACGACCGGCAGCCGCCGCTTCTCGGCGAGCTCGAACAGCCGGTCCTTCTTGAGGTGGCCGCGCATGCCCTGGGTGCCGGCGAGGACGGTGTAGTCGTAGGAGACGACGACGGCCGGGTGCCCGCCGATGTCGGCCAGCCCGCCGACGACGCCGTCGGCCGGGGTCCTCTCCTGGAGCTCCGCGCGGCTGCGGCGGCGTTCCTGGGCGGCGAAGACCAGCGGCCCGTACTCCAGGAAGCTGCCCTCGTCGACGAGGTCGGCGAGGTTCTCCCGCGCCGTGCGCCGGCCCTGCGCGTGCCGCTTCGCGACCGCCTCGGCGCGGTGCTCGTCGAGCCCCTGCTCGTGGCGGCGGCGGACCTCGGCGAGGTCGGGGCGGTCGGCGTCCAGGTCGATGGCGGCGGCGTCGGCCGCGCCGTCCCCGTCGGCGTGCTCCACCTCGGCGAGGAGCTGGCCCTGCCGGACGGTGTCGCCCACCCGCACGGCGACGCGGCGCACGGTGCCGCCGGCCGGCAGGGCGACGACGTGCTCCATCTTCATCGCCTCGAGGACGACGACCGCTCCCCCGGGGTCCACCGCGTCGCCGGGGCCCGCCGCCACGGCGACCACCGTGCCGGGGACGGGTGCGCGCAGTCCCCCACCGGCCTCCGGCGCGGGCGCCGCACCCCCCACGAACTCGGCGAGGTGGTCCTCGACGAACGTCGTGGTGGCGGTGCCGACCTGCGGGTGCGCGAGCAGGGCACGGAGGAAGGCGGTGCTGGTCGGCACGCCGTCGACCCGCACCTCGCCGAGCGCCCGGCGCAGGTGGCGGAGGGCGTCCGCGAGGGAGCCGGTGCGCTCGTGCACGACCACCTTGGCCAGCAGCGGGTCGTAGCGGGGGCTCTGCTCGGCGCCGGGTCGCGCGGCGGTGTCGACGCGCACCCCCGGGCCCCCGGGCAGCGCGAGGGCGGTGATCGTGCCGGCGGCGGGGACGGCGCCGTCGGTGGTGACCGTCTCCGCGACGACGCGTGCCTGGACCGCGGTGCCGAGCGGCCGGGGCGCGCCGTCGGCGAGGCGGAGGTCCGCGAGGGTCGCGCCGGCGGCGACCCGCAGCTGCAGCCGCACGAGGTCCAGCCCCAGCGTCTCCTCGGTGACGGTGTGCTCGACCTGCAGCCGCGGGTTGCACTCGAGGAAGGTGAACCGGTCGGGGTCGTCGGCGGAGACGAGGTACTCCACCGTGGCCAGGCCGCGGAAGCCGTCGCCGACGACGCCGCGCGCCGCCGTGGCCAGCCGGGCGCGGACGGCGTCGGGCAGGCGCGGCGCGGGGGCGATCTCGACGACCTTCTGCCGGTTGCGCTGCAGGGAGCAGTCCCGGTCGCCGAGGGCGACGACGCAGCCCCGCCCGTCTCCCAGCAGCTGCACCTCGATGTGGCGGGCGCGCTGGAACAACTCCTCGGCCAGCAGGTCACCGTTGCCGAAGGCGACACGCGCCTCGCCCCGCACCGCCGCCACGGCCGCGGCGACGTCGTCACCCCGGCGCAGCACCCGGGTGGCCCGTCCTCCTCCGCCGAACCGGGCCTTGAGCATGATCGCGCCGACCTCGTCGAGCAGGTCGGCGACCGCCGCCGCGTCCCCGTCGGCCGCGCGCAGGACGGGCACGCCGGCCTTCGCTGCCCGTGCGCGGGTGAGCGACTTGTCGCCCAGCACGGCCAGGTCCTCGGCGCTCGGCCCGACGACGGTGAGGCCGGCCTGCGCGCACGCACGGGTCAGGTCGGGGGTCTCGGAGAGGAAGCCGTAGCCGGGATGGACGAGGTCGCATCCGGTGGCGACCGCCGCCTGCACGATCGCCGCGGCGTCGAGGTAGGCGGCCGGGCCGCTGCCGGGGAGGACGTGCACCTCGTCGGCGGCCGCCAGGTGCGCGGCGTCGGGCTCGTCGGCGGCGGTGACGGCCACCGAGGCCAGCCCCTCGGCGGCGGCGGCGCGGGCGATGCGGACGGCGATCTCGCCGCGGTTGGCGATGAGCAGGCGGGCCACCCGGGGATGCTCGCACGCGCCCCGGACGCCACTGTGGCCCCGGTCACCGCGGCCGGGTGCTCCGCCGCTCAGCCCGCACAGGTTCGCCGGAGAACGTCGCACTCTGCCCCGCCGGAGTGGGCACAGAGTGAGCGCCCGACCGACACCTCGCCGGCACAGTCGCCCTCTGCCCCGCCGGAGTGGGCAGAGAGTGAGCGCCCGACCGACACCTCGCCGGCACAGTCGCCCTCTGCCCCGCCGGAGTGGGCAGAGAGTGAGCGCCCGACCGACACCACCGGGGCACAGTCGCCCTCTGCCCCGCCGGAGTGGGCACAGAGTGAGCGCCCGACCGACACCTCGCCGGCACAGTCGCCCTCTGCCCCGCCGGTGTGGGCAGAGGGCGACTGTCCACAGATGGACACCAGGGGTCGTGCCGCACCGCCTCCGGTGGAGAGGCTCGGCCGGTGACCGACGACGGTGGGCCGGCGGAGTTCGACCTGTGCGGTCTGGTGCGGCGGATCCGCCGCCGGGCGGACCTGTCCCAGCGGGAACTGGCGGCTCGGTTGGGCGTCTCCAAGTCCACGGTGGCGGCCGTGGAGTCCGGTGACCGTGGCATGGACGCCGGGATGCTCGCGGCCGCCGCGGCGCTTGCCGGCCTCCGGCTGGGCCTGCTCGATGACGCGGGACGACCGGTCGCGGGCATGGCGGCGGGCACGGTCCGCGACAGGGTCGGCCGACGGTTCCCCGCCCATCTCGACACGATGCTGAGCGAGGAGCGCGCCTCGCGGTGGGAGCACCAGCCCCGGCGACCACGACCGACGTACACCTTCGACCGTCGATGCCCCTGGGTGGACCCCGCCGACCGCGAGCGCGACCGCCCGGACGACCACCTCGTCCCCCGGCCCGGCGACTCCCCGGAGGAGCGCACCGCGGCCCGTCGGGCGGCCGCCGCCCGACGGCGGCAGGAGGAGCTCCGGCGGCGATTCGAGTCGGGAGCCTTCCGGCACCTCGACGACGGCTGGTCGTGCGCGTGCCCACCGGCATGCGACGAGCTCGACGACCGGAGCGGCCGGCCGGTGCACGTCGAGGACTGCCTGTGCGGCTGCGACGTCGGCTGAGGAATTGGCTACGAGGTCGGAGTGGACGAGCACGCAGAGTGCAGGAGCGCCGCCGTCCGGAGAAGTACAGGGCCGCACACGGTCGGTCACCCGGTGCCGAGGCGGCCCGTCCGGGGCCGACGGATCTCCCGTGGTCGGCTCGCGAGTCGCGGTCCGGAGCCCCCGCGCGGACTCCGCCCCGCGACCCCCACGGGTGGCGTGTCGGCCGCTTTGTGACCTTTCCGTGACCGACCTAGCGTCGTCGCCGGTCCGGCCGGGCTCCCCCGTCACCGCCCCCGGTGACACCCGGACGGACACCGCCGAACCGGGCGCCGGCGCACGCCGGAGCCCGGACCGGGGACCCACCGCAGTAGTGGGGTGAAGCGCCACCGGCCTGTCCGGGGCGCCGGGCGCGTTCCCCGCCCGAACCCGTCAGCTCACCCGGTAGGCGGTTGTCGGAGAACAGGAGAAACCGTCGTCCATGACGACCACTCGCACGACCACCACCCGTCGCTCGCTCCGCGGAGCGGCGCTCGCGCTCCTCACCGGTGCGGGGATCGCCCTCACCCCGTTCACCGCCACCGCCTCCACCGGTGACGGCGGCGGCGGCACCGGCACCGTCGTCACCACCACCGCCGTCGCCCCCAACCACGCCGCGCAGGTCGCCGTCGACACGGCACTGGCGCAGCAGGGGAAGCCCTACATCTGGGGCGGCACCGGCCCGGGGGGCTACGACTGCTCCGGTCTCACCTGGTCGGCCTACCAGGCGGCGGGCATCGAGATCCCGCGGACCTCCCGCGCCCAGTCGACCGCCGGCCACTACGTGGACCGGGCCTCCCTGCAGCCCGGCGACCTGGTCTTCTTCTACGACCCGGTCGGCCACGTCGGCATGTACATCGGCGACGGCCTGATGGTGCACTCCTCGACCTTCGGCAACCCGGTCGCGGTCGTGCCCGTCGACAGCATGTGGGGCTACAACACCGCGCGCCGCATCGTCTGAGCGCCTGCGACGGCGGGTCCCAGGTCGTCCGCGCACGACCGGGGGCCCGCCGCGCGGCTACACGTGGCGCAGGGTGGCGCGCTTGAGCCGGATGATCAGCCGCATCCCGCCGGACTCGGCCAGCTCCTGCTTCCGCGCGCGCAGCTGCTCACCGAGCTCCTCGAGGCGCTGCTCCCCCAGCGCGTGCGACTGGGGGAACATCCGCTCCTCCTCCTCCATCGTGTGGTGGCGCACCGTCTTCTCCAGCATGCGCACCTCGGTGGCGAACTCCGGGTCGGTGACGTCCATGCGCATGACGGTGGCGACCTGGTCGTCGATCTGCCGGTGCTCGGCGTGCGCGAGGGCCAGCAACGGGGAGACGTCGGGGACGGCGGGGTAGAAGAGCTCGTCCTCGATCTGGGCGTGGATCTCGATCTCGCGCAGGAACTCGTCCCGGAGCTCCTCCCGGCGGGCGGCCTGCCCCTCGGTCGTCTCCGCCAGCTCGCGCAGCAGCCCGCGCAGCACGTCGTGGTGCGCGATCAATACCTCGTCGGCCTTCACCGGGACGCCTCCTCCACCGTGGTCACGGCCGTCGGGGTGCGCCAGCGGGCCCGCCGCCGCACCTCCACCGCGCCGTCGCGGACGCGGGTGTCGTAGCAGGGCAGCGGCGCCGTGGACGGCCCCTGCGCCGGCTCCCCGGTGTCGAGGTCGAACCGCGACCCGTGCCACGGGCACACCAGCTCGTCCCGGTGCAGCCACCCCTCCGCCATGGGGCCGCCCAGGTGCGGGCAGCGCCCGCCCAGCGCGCGCACCTCGTCCTCGGTGCGGATCAGCACCACCGGCACCCCGTCGGCGTCGACGCCGAACGGCTCGCCGTCGGGGAGGTCGGCGAGGCGGGCGACCGGCGTGAACCGGCGGGGCGACCGGCCGGCCGCGGAGCGGTCGACACCCAGCCGGTGCCGGTAGGAGAGCGCACCGCCCAGGTAGCCGCTGGCCAGGACGATCGCGTAGCCCGCGGCGGCGGTGACCCGGGCCCGCACCGCGCGCCCACGCCCCCGGTCCACGAACGACCACGTCTGCAGCGCGAGCGCGGTGCTGTTGAGCGCGGCGTGCACCAGACCGACGCGGCGCGCCTCGTCGTGGGCGTGCTGCCAGTCGGTCATGCCGGTCGCGGCGGCGCCCACCGCGCCGGCGATCCCGAACCCGACGACCGTGCGCGCCGCCTGGCCGGTGCCCGGGCCGCCGCGGCCGGTGGCGTCGAGCCCGTCGAGCAGCGCGGCCGCACCCCAGGCGCCGATCGGCACGGTGACGAGGAACGGGTGCAGGGGGTGGCCGAACCAGACGCCGTGCAGCAGGTCCTGCAGCGGGCGGGCGTAGCGGCCCGCCAGCAGGAAGGTCAGCGAGATCCCGTGCTCGACCTGGTAGCTCGGCGCGTCCAGCACCTCCATCCGCTCGACCCGGCTCACCGCCCGCTCGAGGAGGTTCCGGACGCTCACCGGTGCGCGTCTTCCGTGGCCATGCCCGGACCCGTGCCCAGCCCGCCGCGGCGGAAAACGGGAGGTGGCGGGCTCGTGCGCCCGCCCGGATGGTCGTAGCGTCCGGCGGCATGGCTGATCGAGCGTTCCGGACGGTGCTGGAGGGCGGCTCCTTCTTCGAGGGTCCGCGGTGGCACGACGGGCAGTGGTGGGCGTCGGACTTCTACCGGCACACGGTGAGCCGGGTGACGCCGGGGAGCCCGGAGACCGTCGTCCTCGAGGTGGAGAACCAGCCCTCGGGGCTGGGCTGGCTCCCCGACGGCTCGCTGCTCGTGGTGTCGATGAAGGACCAGCGGCTGCTGCGGGTCGCCGACGGCCAGGTGTCCACCCACGCCGACCTCTCCGGGGTCTGCGGCGGCTACCTCAACGACATGGTGGTCGACGGCGTCGGCCGGGCGTACGTCGGCGACTTCGGCTTCGACCTGATGGGCGGCGGCGCGCCGGCGGCGGCGTCGCTCAAGCGGGTCGACCCCGACGGCACGGTGACCGTCGTCGCCGAGGGGTTGCGCTTCCCGAACGGCTCGGTCATCACCCCCGACGGCGGGACGCTGATCGTCGGCGAGACCTGGGGCAACCGCTTCTCGGCCTTCGACGTCGCCGCCGACGGCTCGCTGGGCCCGCGGCGCACGTGGGCCGAGTTCGGCCCGGAGCCGGTGGGCGGCTCGATCGAGGAGCTGATGGGCCAGGTCGTCGTCGCCCCGGACGGTTGCACGCTGGACGCCGAGGGGCACGTCTGGGTGGCCGACGGCTTCGGCTCGCGGGTGCTGCGGGTCGCGCCGGGCGGGCAGGTGGTCGACGAGGTCGCCGCCCCGGACGGCCTGGGCACCTACGCCTGCGCGCTCGGTGGCGAGGACGGCCGGACGCTGCTGCTGTGCTGCGCCCCCGACTTCTACGAGCACACCCGCGCACCGGCGCGGGAGGCGGTGCTGGTGTCGACGGAGGTCACCGTCCCGCACGCCGGCTTCCCCTGATCCCACCCCGGCAGCCGGGAGGGCGGCCGGGGAGCCCGCGGGCACCCCGACCGCCCCCGCGGTCCTACCGACGGATCAGGGGGTCGCCGCCGTGAAGGCGCCCTGGCCGACCCGCTGGATCTCACCGGCCGAGGGCATGCCCAGGAAGCCGGCGATGCTCCACGCCGAGGCGTACAGGTGCCCGCCCTCGATCTCCAGGCCGGTCGGCATGGTGACCTGCGCGGTGGCGCGGTCGCCGTCCCGCTCGATCCGGGTCAGCTCGCCGACCGTCGACGGGTCGAGGTCCGCCGGCGGCGGGCCCTCGCCCATCGGCATGCCCTCGAGCACGTTGGACACGTAGACCGTGCCCTTGTGGTCCACGGCCACCCCGGTGACGCTGGTCAGGCCCTCGATCACGTCGACCTGGTGGCCGTGCTGGTCGAGCACGTAGACCCGCGCCGCCCCGGGCACCTCGGCGCCCAGCGTGCCGACGTAGATCTTCCCGTCCGGCCCCTCGGTGATCTCCGTGGGCACCGGGTCGCACCCGACGGTGTCCGGGTTGTTGAACGCCTCCGCGCACCCGTCGACGTCGGTGACCACCGGCGGGACGAAGAAGGTGCTGATCTCGCCGGACTTCCGGTCGATGGAGAGGACGGCGTTCGCGCCCGCGTCGGAGACGAGGATGCGGTGGGGCTGGGCGAGCACCGAGAACGGGTTGGACAGCGTCTCGAACGGCTCCTCGCCGACGAACTGCTGCTGGCCGTCCGGGTTGTTGTCCAGCTCGTACTGCAGGAGGTCCCAGGTCCGCAGGATCTCCCCACCCGGCGTGGCCTCCACGAGCTGCTGGCTGGGCAGGCCCTCACCGGCCTCCGGCGGACCGGCGAACTCGCCGATGGCGACGTAGATGAGGCCGCGCACGTAGTCCACGCCCTGGGCGTTGCCCAGGCCGGACAGGATGGTCTGGGACCGTCCTCCGCGCGGGTCGATCCAGGTCACCTCCCCCGTGTCGGACTCGGCGACGATCAGCCGGCGACCCTTGTACTCGCTCAGCTGCCGTGGTCCGTCGAGCCCTCCGACGACGGTGGTGACGTCGCCACCCGGGGCGTGCCCCTTGCCGTCGTCGGCACCGGCCGCCGTCGGTGACACGACGACCAGCGCCATGGCCGCGGCTGCACCCGCCGCCGCCTTGATGTACCGCATCTTCTCTCCCTCGATCGACACCCCCGTGGAACGCGGGGGAACCTGCCAGGGGGCTGTGCGCCGCGGGCCGGTCGTCGATCTCGCTCAGATCACGTCCGTGCGCGTCGTCACGGAGGGCGATCAGCGCAGGTGGACCCGGTGATCATTTCGGTACCCGCGGGTCCACAGGGCCAGGTCAGGAGTGGGTGAGGCGCTGTCCGGCGGGGTGGTCCGCCGTGCACGGCCCGGCCGGTCAGCCGGCCAGGTGGGCCTCCAGCCGGTCGAGGAAGGGCAACTGGGCCTGCACGATCCGCGCCCGCGCCGTGGCGAGGTCGAACCAGGCGGCCCGGTCGACCTCCGGGAACTCCTGCACGCGGCCGGACCGCGGCGGCCACTCCAGCGGGAAGGTGTTGCTCACGACGGCGTCGACGTCGAGGTCGCCCTCACCGGTCCAGACGGCGAGCAGCTTGCGGCCCTTCACCTCGCCGAGCGGGTGCAGCACCGCGGCGGGCACCGGGGAGCCGAGCTCCTCGGCGAACTCCCGGCGCGCGGCGGCCTCGCCGTCCTCCTCCGGGTCGTGCTCCCCCTTGGGGATCGACCAGGCGCCGTCGTCCTTCCGCGCCCAGAACGGCCCGCCCATGTGGCCGAGCAGCACCTCGACGCCGCCGGCGCCGCGGCGGTGGAGCAGGATCCCGGAGCTGCGGACGGGCGGCACGCGGACAGCCTGGCAGAAAGCGCGGGGCACCCGGTCGCGCGTCCGCTAGGTTCGCCCCGCCATGGCCACGACGCATCCCGACGCACCGCCCGTCGCGCTGTCGTTCCTCGGTCCGCTGCGGGCCACGGTGGCCGGCGCGCCCGCGGTGCTGGGCGGGCCGCGGCAGCGCTCGGTGCTGGCCCGGCTCGCGGTCGCCGGCGGCCACGTCGTCTCCACCGACCGGATCGTCGACGACCTCTGGGACGGCGAGCCGCCGCCGAAGGCGCTGGCCTCCCTGCAGGTGCACGTCTCGCACCTGCGCCGCGCCCTGGAGCCCACCCGCCGGACCCGCGCCGAGGCGACGGTGCTCGTCAGCCGCGCCCCCGGCTACGCGCTGCACCTGCCGCGCGAGGCGGTCGACGCCTGGCTGTTCGCCGACCTGGTCGCCCGGGCGCAGGGCGAGCCGGACGCCGCCGCCCGCCGGGAGCTCCTCGACCGGGCGCTGGCCTGCTGGCGCGGCCCGGCCTACGCGGAGGTGGCCGACACCGGCTGGGCGGCGCCCGAGGTGGCCCGGCTCGACGAGCTACGGGTCACCGCGCTGGAGGCCCGGGCCGAGGCCGACCTCGACCTGGGCCGCGCGGCCGCCGTCGTCGCGGAGCTCGACCGGCTGGTGCGCGCGCACCCCGGCCGCGAGCGGGCGGTGCGGCTGCTGGCGCTGGCGCTGTACCGCGGCGGCCGCCAGGGGGATGCGCTCGGCGTGCTCCGCCGGGCCCGGGCGCACCTCGCCGACGAGCTCGGCGTCGACCCCGGCCGGGAGCTGCGCGAGCTCGAGGCGGCCGTGCTCGACCACGACCCGGCGCTGGACGCGCCGTCGGCCGTCGCGCCCGCGCGCCCCGTGGCCCCCCGGGTGCCCGAACCCGCTCCCCCGTCGATCGGCCGCACCGCCGAGCTCGGCCGCCTGCTGGCAACGGCTGACGAGGCGCGCCACGGCGCCCGCGTGGCCTGGGTCGGCGGCGAGGCGGGCGCCGGCAAGACCACGCTGGTCGAGGCGGTCGCCGGCGCGCTGACCGCCCGCGGCTGGCGGGCGACCTGGGGCCGCTGCCCGGAGGTGGACGGCGCCCCGCCGGCCTGGGCGTGGAGCGAGGTGCTGCGCGGCCTGGGCCCCGACGCGGAGCTGCCCGGGGACGGCAACGCCTTCTGGCTCGCCCGCTCGGTCGCCGAGCGGCTGCGGACGGCGGCGCAGGAGCAGCCGCTGCTGGTGGTTCTGGACGACCTGCACCGGGCCGACGACCTCACGCTGCAGCTGCTCCGGCAGGTGGTCGACCAGCTCGCCGGCGAGCCGGTGCTCGTCGTCGGCACCTTCCGCGGCACCGAGGACGGCGAGGGGCTCCGCGCCACCCGGGCGGCGCTGGCCGCCGCGAGCAGCGCCCACCTGACGCTGCACGGTCTGGACGACGCCGGGGTGGCCGTCCTCGCCCGCGAGTTCGGGCTACCGGGCGCCGACACCGACCTGCTGGCGCTGCTGCGGGAGCGCACGGGCGGCAACCCGCTGTTCGTCCGCGAGCTGACCCGGCTGATCGTCTCGGAGGGCGCGGCCGCGGCGCGGACGAGCGTGCCGGTGGGCGTCCGGGAGGTGCTGCGCCGGCGGGTGGACCGGCTGCCCGGGCCGGCCGTGACGGCGCTGCGCCAGGCGGCGGTGCTCGGGCGCGAGACCGACGTCGACCTGCTGGCCGCGGTGACCGGGCACGACCCCGACGAGCTGCTCGACGCGCTGGAGACCGCCGTGCTCGCCGGGCTGCTCGTCGAGCCGGGGCCGGGGCAGGTGCGCTTCAGCCATGCGCTGGTGCGCGACACCCTCTACGAGGACCTGCCGCTCATGCGCCGTGCCCGCGTGCACGCCGCGGCCCTGGTCGCGCTCGAGGCGCGGGACGCCGACGCCACCACGCTGGCCCACCACGCCGTCGCCGCGGCCGGGCCCTCGACGGCGGCGGCCGCCGTGCCGTACGTGGTGGCCGCCGCGCGGGAGGCCGAGGAGCTCGGCGCGCACGCCGACGCCGCGCGGCAGTGGGCGACCGCGGTGCGCATGCACGAGCTGGCCGGGCCGCGGTCCGGCGGCGACGAGGCGCTGCTCGCGCTCCTGCTGCCCTCGATCTCCGCGCACGCGCGGGCGGGCAACGCGGTGGCGGCGCGGGAGCAGCAGCGCACCGCCGTCGGCACCGCGCGGCGGCTCGGCCGCGACGACCTGGAGCTCGCCGCACTCGCCGCCTGGGACGCGCCGCTGGTCTGGACGGTCCGCGAGGACGGTCTCGAGGACCCCCGGCTGCTCGACCCGCTGCTGTCCGCGGTCGCGCGGGAGGGGCTGCCCGAGGACCTCCGGTGCCGGCTGCTGCTGGCGTTGTTCCGCGAGGTCGAGGGGCGCGACGACGCGCAGGCGCACGCGGTGAGCGCCGAGGCGGTGTCGCTGGCCCGGCGGTGCGCCGATGCGGGACTGCCCGACGCCGGGCGGCTGCTCTGCGGGGCGCTGAACGCCCGCGCCTTCGCTGCGCTGGGGCCCGACCTCGCCGCCGAGCGGGAGCCGGTGGCCGAAGAGCTGCTGGCGCTCGCCGCGGCCGGCGGGTCCGCCGACTTCCAGGCGGTGGCGCACTGGCTGCTGCACCTGGCCGCGGCCGCGCGCACGGACCTCGCGTCGGCTCGGCGACATGTCGACATGGCGGTCGCGCTCTCGGGGAGCGGACAGCTGGGGCACGTGCTGGGCGCGCTCGGGGCCTTCTCCGGGGCGCTGCTGGTGCTGGCCGGCCGGCTCGACGACGGGGTCGCCCGGTACGAGGCGGTCGCCGCGCGGCTGGCCGAGGCGGGCGCGGCCAACGGCGCGCTGATGGCGATGGTGGGCCGGTTCGTCGCGGGCTGGGCGCGCGGCGACGTCTCCGCCTCGGCCGGCGAGCTGCGCTGGCTGCACGGCGCGCTGCCGGGTGCGCTCACCGACGCCGTCGTCCTCGGGCTGCTCGACGCCGGCGCCGCGGACGAGGCGCGCACCGCCTGGACCGCGCGGCGACCGGTGCCGCGCGACTACTACTGGCTGGCGACGACGACCTTGCGCGCGCACGCGGCGGCGCGGCTCGGGGACGCCGACGCCGCGGCCGCCGCGTACGCGGAGCTGCTGCCGTGGGAGGGGCGGGTCGGCGGCCTGGACTCCGGCACCCTCGTCGTCGGTCCGGTGGACGACGCCCTGGCCGCTGTCGCCGACCGCCTCGGGGACCCGGAGGCGGCGGCGCGGCACCGGGCCGGTGCGGCCGAGGTCCGGCGGCGGCTCACCGCGGAGCTCGCCGCCGTCGGCCTCTGACTCATCCCCCGAAGACCCGGCGCTCCCGGCGGCGGAACGGCGGGACGAGCAGCGCCAGCATCAGCCGGACGGCGAGACCGCCGTCGGCGAGCAGCGTCGCGCGCTCCTCGGGGGTGACGACGTCGACGACGCGCGGCACCTCGAAGGAGAGCGTCGCGCGCTTCCGGATGCGGGCCTCGACCGCGGCCCAGTCGCCGACCGACACGTGCTCCTCGATCGCCGGGAGCACGGAGGCCTCCTCGTCGGCGATGTGCTCCTCGAGGGTGTCGCGCAGCTCGGCGAGGTCGACGGCGAGCGCCGTGGCGGCGTCCTCGTCGGCCGGCCGGGCGGCGAAGGCGGCGGCGCCGGCGCGGATGCGGTCGAGCAGCGGGTCGAGGGCGGAGTGGTCGTCGCTGAGCTCGGTCAGGTCGACGTGCGAGCCGGCGGACGCGGCGAGGACCGGCCACAGGACGTCGTCCTCGACCGAGTGGTGGTGGTGCACCGAGTCGCAGTAGTCGCCGACGTACCGGGCGATGTGCGTGGCGCGCCCCCGGTCGACCGGGGTGCCGGCGGCGGCGATCTGCTGGAGCAGGTCGGTGAGGCGGCGGGCGTCACGCAGCATCGACCGGTGGGCCAGCCGCATGCCGAGGGTGTCGGGGCGCGGGTCGCCGGCGGTGCGGGGGGGTGACGGGGACGGGCGGGGTGGTCATCGCGTAGCTCCTCGGGATCGGGCGGTGCGCCGACCCTGGGTGCGCGCGCTTGCCGGTGACTTGTCGCGGTGGCGACAAGTCGGCCTTCAGCGGTCGGCAAGTACGGCCGGTGAGGGTCGGGGCCGACCGGGTCGCCCGACCCGACGCACCGCGAGTCCGAGGAACGCCATGACCACCGCACCGTCCCTGCCCGCCCCCACCTCCACCCCCGTGCTGCGCGACCACCGCCCCGGCGACGCGCTGGAGGCGATGAGCCTGGTCGTCGGCGGGGCGCTGTTCGCCGTCGGCAACGCCCTGCACCCGCTGACCCACGACGACGCCGCGACCGAGGCACCGACCTGGGTGCTCGCGCACGTGCTGTTCGGCTTCGGCGCCCTGCTGATCGCCGCCTCGCTCGGCGTGCTGGTGCGCCGCTTCGCCGGCTCGCGGCTCGCCGTCATCGGCCTCGGCGTGCTGTGGCTCGGGCAGGTGCTCATCCCGGCCGGCGCGGTGCTGGAGGCGTGGGTGCGGCCGCTGTTCGACCACCACGCCTTCCACGTGATCGAGGAGGCGACGCTGCCGTTCACGATGGTCGCCGGCTTCGCCAACATGATCGGCCCGGCACTGCTCGCGATCGCGGCGATCCGCCACCGGCTGCTGCCCCTGTGGGTGGCGCTGGCGATCCCCGGCATCACCGTCGGCGCCCTGCTCGTACCGGCGATGCCGGCCGAGGGCTGGAGCATCATCCCCGGCACGATCCTGTTCGGCCTCGGCATGGCCGCCGCCGGCTGGCTGTCCCGCGCCTCCGGCTGATCCCCGGCGCCCGGGGCTGCGTCACCGGCGTCGGTGCCTCGCGGTCCCGGGTGCCGGTCCCCCGAGGTCCGGGACACCGGTCCCTGTCGCCCGGGACGCCTTCCTCCCTAGCGTCGACCCCACTGCTCCCACCCGACCCGACGAGGTGCCATGACCACCGCGGTCCTCCCCCGCCCCGCCCCGACCGTCGCGCCGCCGGCCCTGACCCCGCCGGCCCCGCCCGCGACACCGGGCACCGCGGCCACCGCCTACCAGCGCGTGCTGCACCGGGCCGTGCTCCGCGAGCTCCGGCTGCTGGCCGAGCTCGCCTCGTGGGTGACCACCGACGACGCCGCCCGCGTCGCCGAGCTCACCCGGCACGCCGACCTGGTCGCGCGGGTGCTCCTCCAGCACCACGCCGTCGAGCGGGAGCGGCTGTGGCCCGCGCTGTTCCGCTCCCTGCCCTCCGCCGCGGAGGAGCGCGCCCGGCGGCACGTCGTCGCGTGGACCGGCCGCACCTCGCTGCTGGACAACCGGCTGCGCGACCTGACCACGGTGGCGCGGCAGTGGGCGGTGACCGGCGCCCCGCCCGCGCGGGACGCCTTCCTGCGCACCTGCCTGCGGGTCGCCGACGCCGTGGCGGGGTCGACCGCGGCGGAGGAGGCCGACCTGCTGCCGCTGCTGGCCGAGCACCTGCCGGCCGGCGAGTGGACGGCGGTGTGCCGCGCGGCGGGCACGAGCCTCTCGGGCCGCGAGCAGATGCTGGTGCTGGGCCTGCTGCTCGAGGACGCCTCGGCGATCGACCGCGCCCGCGTGCTGGCCGGCCTCTCCCCCGCCGTCCGCACCGCCTGGCGCGCGGTCGGCCGCCGCGACTTCCGCGCCGCCGTCGCCCGGCTGCGGGGCGCACCGCCCGCGCTCTGACCGGGCCCGGATCGTCGGTCCCCGGCCGTACGTTGACGGGCATGGGGAACGGGGACGGGCTGGACGCCCACTTCTGGCTGAGCTACCTCAGCGAGGTGGGCACCGGCCTGCTCGTGCGCGCCCAGTGGGAGGGCATGCGGATCGCCCGCGACGCGGAGGTCGCCGGCAGCGTCGCCGATCCGCTGGCCCTGCTGCCGGAGGGCGCGGAGGTCCGGCTCGACCAGCGCCTGGGCGACCAGCGCACGGTCGTCGCCGCGTGGGGTGGGGTGCTCGCCCGGGTCGAGGGCGGCGGGCAGGTCACCTCGATCGACGTCGTCGGCCGCGACCGCGGCGAGGTCGAGGCGGCGGTGGACCACCTCGCGACCGGGGCCCGGCGCGCGGCGACCCTGCCCGAGGGCTCGGTCCGCGTGCGCTTCTGGTCGGAGCGGGACGGCGAGGGCTCGATGACGACGAGGCGGGTCGAGGCGCCCGCGTGGCCGGAGGTGACGGCCAACTACGCGGCCCGGACGGCGGGCGCGCTCGGCGAGCTGATGGCGCTGCCGTCCCCGGCGACCCGCGCCGGCCGGCTGGTGCTCTGGCACGGCGCCCCGGGCACCGGGAAGACGACGGCGGCCCGCGCGCTCGGCCGGGCGTGGTCGGGCTGGTGCCAGACCCACTACGTCATGGACCCGGAGCGGCTGTTCGACAGCCCCCAGTACCTGCTCGACGTCGCCGGGGCGAGCGATGACCGGGACGACCAGAAGTGGCGCCTGGTGATCGCCGAGGACTGCGACGAGTACCTGCGCGCGGACGCGAAGCTCCGGGCCGGGGCCTCGCTGGGCCGCCTGCTCAACCTCTGCGACGGCATCCTCGGCCACGGGCTGCGGGTGCTGGTGCTGCTCACCACGAACGAGGACGTCGGGCGGCTGCACCCGGCGATCACCCGGCCGGGCCGGTGCCTGGCCCAGGTCGAGTTCGAGGCGCTCTCGGCCGCCGAGGCGCGGCGCTGGCTGGGCAGCCGGGGCACCGCGCCGGAGGGGCCGATGACGCTGGCAGAGCTCTACGCCGTGCGGGAGGACCGGGTGCGCGACCCGGCGCACCGGGAGGAGCCGGGCGGCTACCTCTGAACCGGCGTTCACACCGGATGCACAGGATGCGTCCAGGCGGGTCGCATGCGGCGCCGTCATCGTCGCGCGGTGGGTGTCGGCTAGATCCGACGTCGGCGGTTTCCCCGCCCGGCCGCCGTACCATCGACTCTCGACGCCGACCTGAGGAGCACCGCCTCGTGGCCTCCGTCCCGCCGGACCCCCGCTCGACCCGCTGGCTCCGCCGTCGCCCCACCGAGCCGCTGCCGCAGGTGGAGCCGCCGCACCGGCCGCGGTTCGACCGCCCTCCCCCCGCGGGCAACGACTGGTACTCCGGCCCCCCGCCGGCCGCCGGGCCGCCGCCGCCCCGCCACTGGCGCGGTGAGGCACCTCCGGGGCCGTACCCCTCGGCCCCGCCCGGCGGCGCCTATCCGCCGCCGCGGCCGAGGGGCCCGTTCCCGCCACCCCCCCCGGCCCCGGCTCCGGAGCGCGGTCGCCGCCGTCGGCTGCGGGGGCCGCGTCGTCGTCGCGGGCTGGCGGGCCGTGTCGTCCGCGTGCTGGCGGTGCTCGCCGTCGTGCAGGCCCTGGTGGTGCTGTCGCTGCGCTGGGTGGACCCGCCGACGACGGCGTTCATGGCGGCCAACCCCGAGGGCGCGATCCAGCAGTCGGTGCCGGTCGAGCACGTGTCGCGGAACTTCCTCGCCGCGGTGATCGCGCACGAGGACGCGCAGCTGCCCTACCGCGACGGCGCCTTCGAGTGGGACGCGCTGTGGGAGCGGGCGACGGCGCACCTGGCCGGCGCGGAGGACCCGTCGGGGTCGACGATCCCGCAGCAGGTGGCGAAGAACCTCTTCCTCAACCAGGAGCTCAGCGCCTGGCGCAAGGGGCTGGAGGCGGCGCTGTCGGCCGAGCTGGCGGCGTTCGTCGACGACCGCCGGATGCTCGAGCTCTACGTCAACTACGCGCAGTTCGGGCCGACGGTCTACGGCGTCTGCGCGGCCGGCTGGTACTACTTCGACTCCCCGCCCGCGGAGCTCTCCGCCGCGGAGGCCGTGCAGCTGGTCGGGCTGCTGCCCTCGCCGGGGCACGTCCAGCGGGCCCCCGGCGGCGGCATGGACTTCGAGGTGGCCGACGGCATGGGCTGGCTGTCCCGCTCGCACGTGATCAACGCCCAGAACCGGGTGCCGGCGCACCTGGACCGGCTGGGTTTCACCCCGGTCGAGGACGCCGGCGTCACGGGGCTGGCCTCGGACCAGGAACCGTCGGCGGACGACTGCTCCACTCCCCCGCAGGAGGTCACCGACCTGATCGCCGCGGAGGGCACCGCCTGAGATCACGCGCCGGGGCCCACCCGCGGGTGGGCCCCGGCGTCGGGGTCAGCGGCTGCCGGCGTCCTTGCCCTGCTGGGCGTTGGGGACGACGGGGCGCGGCCGCTGCAGGCCGGCGTCGAACCGCTGGGTGACCTCGAGCTCGGCCGTGTCCGGAGCGGCGTGCCGCCCCAGCTGAGGCATCGTGAACTCGGCCGTCTCGTCGAGCAGGTGCTTGCCCACACCATGTCCTTCCGTGGAGGGTTTCGCCCAGCCTACGAGCGGGATCCGACGGTTCCCGGGACCTTCGCGAAAGGTGCAGGTCGGCTGTGACCAGTGGGGCGATCGGTGTGTCGCGGCTCGGCGGCGCACCCTCCTGACCGCGTGCGGCGACCTCACACGGCGAGCAGGCGGTGCACGTACTGGATCGCGATCCCGCCCTCGCCGACGGCCGAGGCCACCCGCTTGACCGACCCGTGCCGGACGTCGCCGGCCGCGAGCACGCCGGGGATGCAGGTCTCCAGCGGCAGGGGGCGGCGGCCGAGCGCGTCGGTCCCGGCGTCGCTCAGCTCGGACCCGGTGACCACGAACCCCGCGGGGTCGCGCTCGAGGCTCGCCGGGAGCCACTCGGTGTGCGGCTGGGCGCCGATCATGAGGAAGAGCGCGTACGCGGGCACCTTCTCCTCCGCGCCGGTCGCCCGGTCGCGCAGGACGAGGTGGTCCAGCCAGCCGTCACCGCCGCCGTCGACGACCTCGGTGCCGGTGCGGACCTCGATGTTCGGGGTCTCCTGGACCTGGTGCACGAGGTAGTGGGACATGCCCGCCTCGAGCGAGGCCGCGCGGACGACCAGGGTGACGCGGTCGGCGTAGCCGGCGAGGTGGATCGCGGCCTGCCCGGCGGAGTTCGCGCCCCCGACGATGAAGATGTCCCTGCCCGCGACGAGCGGCGCCTCGGAGGCCGCGGCGCCGTAGAAGACGCCGGCGCCGTGCAGCGCCTCGAGGGAGCGGACGTCGAGACGCCGGTAGCTGGCGCCGCACGCCAGGACGACGGCCCCGCCGACGACCACGCCACCGGTGTCGAGCCGGACCACGACGCCGTCGCTCTCCGGGGACAGCTCGGTGACCCGCTGCATGAAGGCGAAGCGCGCACCGAACACCCAGGCCTGCTGGTACGCCCGGCGGGCGAGGTCGGCGCCGGTGACGCCGCGCGGGAAGCCGAGGTAGTTGCGGATCGACGAGCTCGACGTGGCCTGGCCACCGATGCTGCCCGAGTCGATGACCACCGTGCGCAGGCCCTCCGAGGCGCCGTAGACGCCGGCGGAGAGACCCGCGGGCCCGCAGCCGATGATCACCAGGTCGTAGCGCTCCCCGGTGGGCTCGATGAGGGTGCCGGCGGACCGGGCGATCTCGACGTCGCTCGGGTCCTCCATCACGTGCCCGTTGGGCATCACGAGCAGCGGGAGCCGCCGCTGCTCGGCGTCGCCGAGGATCGCGCGGGCCTCGTCGGACCCGGCCAGGCAGAAGCGGTGCGGCATGGCGCAGCGGCCGAGCACCTCGCGCAGCTCGTAGGACCGCCCCGACCAGCTCTCCCCCACCACCTCGATGGTGTGCGGGACGCGGCGGCGCGCCTCGGCCCAGGCCAGCAGGAAGGTCGAGATCGCCTGGTGGAACTGCTCGTCGGGGGGCGGCGCCGGCCGTACGACGTAGTGGTCGATCCGGCCACCGGCGATCGCCTCGAAGATCGCGTCGCCCGTCTCCGCCACCCCGACGCTCGCCCACTCGACGAGCAGGGCGCGCTGGGCGTGCCGGAAGAGAGCAGGGACCTCGCCCAGGAGCTCCGTGCCCGGCGTGCCCGCGAGGTCGTCGGCCGCGAGGACCAGGGCGACGTCCCCGCCGTCGGCGGCGAGCTGCTCCAGGGTGGCGAGCGCCTCGCCCGGGCTGGGCAGGCAGCAGATCCGGTAGTCGGCCTCGTACCGGGTGCGCAGCTCCCGCTGGACGGCGGAGAGCCGGGCGGGTTCGTCGTCGACCGCGACGATCAGCGGCACGGACATGGGAGCTCCGATGCGTCGGACGGCCCCCGCTGCCGTGACGGTAGGCGTGCGCCGCCCGGCGGACCAGGGTCCGGTGCGCGGGTCCGGCCCTCGGAGATGAGTTCGGCTCCGCGCCACGGTCTGCACCGCATCGACGACCGAGGAGGAGCGACGTGGCGCAGCTGCTGAGAGTGCAGAACTTCACCGTCTCCAGCGACGGGTTCGGGGCGGGAGAGGGCCAGAGCCTGGAGCGGCCGTTCGGCCACGCCGATCCCATGGACCTCATGGCCTGGGCCGTCGCGACGGCGAGCTTCCCGCACCGCGCCGAGCCCGGCGGGAGCCGCGGCCTCGACGACTACTTCGTCCGCGACTTCGCGCACGGGGTCGGCGCCGAGATCATGGGCCGCAACAAGTTCGGCCCCCAGCGCGGGCCGTGGCAGGACCACGAGTGGCAGGGCTGGTGGGGGCCCGAGCCGCCGTTCCACACGCCCGTGTTCGTGATGACCCACCACCCGCGGCCGTCGTTCACGCTGTCGGACACCACGTTCCACTTCGTCGGCGGCGAGCCGGCCGAGGTGCTGCAGAAGGCGCGCGCCGCGGCCGGTGGTTTGGACGTCCGGCTCGGTGGCGGGGCCGGCGTCGTCCGGCAGTTCCTGGACGCCGACCTGGTCGACACCCTGCACGTGGTGGTGGCGCCGGTGGAGCTCGGCGCCGGATCGCGGCTGTGGGAGTCGCCCGAGGAGCTGCTCGACCGCTTCCACCGCGACGTCGTCCCGAGCCCGAGCGGCGTGACCCACCACCTCTTCTGGCGGAGGTGACGCGCTGCGGGTCCGCCCGTGGTAGCCCATGCGGGTGGACACGCGCACCCTGCTGCTGGGCGACTGGACGCCGGTGATCCGGGACGGCATCGACGTCCTGCGGTTGGTGATCCTGGGCGGGGCCGTGGCCTACGCGGCGGCCGGCGACTGGGGTGCGGCCGGGCTGCTGTTCTTCTTCGGCGGCATCACCGTCGTCGCGCGGCTGGTGAACCTGCCCCGGCTCTACGACCTGTCGTTCACCCTGGCGATGGCGCTGCAGGGGTTCGGCGAGGTGCTGGGCCTGTACGACCAGTGGGTGCGGTTCGACGACCTGGTGCACTTCACGCTGCCGATGCTCACCGCGCCGGTCGTCTACATCGCGCTCGCCCGGGTCGAGGTGGTGCCGGACCCGCGCGACGAGACGCACCTGCCGCACTACGTCGGGATCGCCGTCGTCACCGCGGCGCTGGGCATCTCGCTGGGTGCGCTGTGGGAGGTCTACGAGTGGCGCTCGGACGCGTGGCTGGGCACGGACCTGTCGGTGGACAACGACGACACGAACGGCGACCTGGTGCGCGACAGCCTCGGGTCGCTGGTCGGAGCCGCGCTGCTGGTGGCGTGGGCGCGGTTCGGCTGGGGGTCGGTGCGGCGGATCCCCGGGGTGAACACTCACGAGGACGTCGACGCCTGACGGTGCGCGGACCTGTCGTGCCGACCGGTTCAGCTGATGGCGGTCGGGTCGATGTCGTGCCCCCCGAGCGGCTCGACCAGCCGGGCGAGCCGAGCCGGACCGTCGTCCTCGTCGTACACGTAGTCCAGGCGGCCGTCGGTGAGCACCGGTCGGCTCATGATCGGCCGGATGCGGCGCGACTCGGCCATCGCGGAGGCCACGTCCGGATGGGCGGTAAGGTCGCGCACGGTCGACGCGGTCGCGTTCATCATCGTCAGCGACCCGTCGCGGAAACGCCGGAAGGCCTCGGTGACCGGCAGCCAGGTGACCCGGTCGGCCTCGCCGCCGACGTCGCGGGTGCGCTGACCGGCCGGGAGCGCGGCCAGGAAGAAGCGGGTGTCGAACCGGCGGGCCGACCACTCCGGCGTGATCCAGTGGGCCCAGGGCCGGAGCAGGTCGGCACGGAGCAGCAGGGACCGCGCGGCCAGGAAGTCGCTGAGCGCCAGCGCGCCATCGATGAGCGCCAGCCGGTCGCGCTCCCAGTCGCCGCCGGTCGTGTCGGTGACCGGGGTGCCGTCCCGGTGGGCGGCGAGCAGGACGCCGGACTCCTCGAACGTCTCGCGGACCGCCGCCGCGACCAGCGCGGTCGCCAGACCGGCGTCACAGGAGAAGGCCGCCGCCCACTCGGCGGGCGGTGGCCCCGCCCAGTGCTCGGCGGCCTCACGGTCACGGGGGTCGACCGAGCCACCCGGGTAGACGTGCATGCCCGGAGCGAAGGCCATCGTCGGACGGCGCCGGAGCAGGTACACCTCCGGGCCGGCCGTCCCGTCCCGGAGCAGGACCACGCTGGCGGCGTCGCGGGCGGCGACGACGTCGGTCTCCCCGCGCAGGTAGCGCCCGACGAGCTCTCTCCGGTCGTCGGTCATGGCCGTCATGCTCGCACCGGGTGGTCCGGGACCGCCCGCTGCCCAGGGACGAAGCGTGTGCTGTCCGGGATGAGGTCAGCCCAGAAGCAGGCGCCAGGTGGCGTAGCCGTCGTCGGCCGCCTCGCCGAGCCGCCGCCACTCGGCGGCGGCCGGGTCGCCGAGCACCTCGTCGAGCCGCTGCAGCCGCTTGCGGTCACTGCCGGCGAAGCGGTCCCGCTCGGCGAGCGGATCGGCGATGAGGCCTGCCAGGAAGGCGGCGTCCCCGCTGTGCCGCTCCCGGTCGCGGGCGTCGGTCGCCCAGGCGGCGTCCGGCTGCGGCTCGAGGTCGAGCTCCCGCACCGCGCGCACGCAGCGCGCCAGGCCGGCCTCGTCGGTGAGCGGATCGGCGAGGACGTCGACGTCCTGGCTGGCCCGCGTCGCCACCCGCCCGGCGAGCAGGCCGTGCAGCATCACCATCTGGCCGCCGACCAGCACCCACCCGGTGGGCGGCAGCTGCTCGGCGAGATCGAGGACGAGGTCCGCAGAGGGTGTCGAACGGGCCGGCCAGCGGCGGCAGCTCGACCCACGGCTCCGGTCGCCCGGCCCCGGTCACCGGGGCAGGTCGCCCAGGGCGGCGGCGAGCAGGTCGAGGCCGGCCCGCCGGGTGCGCACGTCGGGCGACTCGGCGAGGTCGACGGCGACGACCGCGGCCGGCATGTGCGTGCGGCCGGGAAGGTCCACCTCGTACCGGGGCACGCGCACGACCAGATTGGCCTCGCCGCGCTCGGACAGACCCAGGTCGCGGCGCACCCCGGCCAGCGTGCTCTCGGCGCAGTACACCTCGGCCGCCGCGTCGGGAGCGACGATGTCGGCGCCGACGGCGGCGGCCGCGGTCAGGCCGGAGGGGACGACGCAGTCGGTGGCGAGCAGCCGCTGCCGGTAGGCGGGCAGCACCCGCAGCTCGTGCCGCTCCGCGCGATCGCGGGCGGCGGCGACCAGGCGCTCGGCGTCGTAGCCGCGCAACCGGGCGAGCAGGCGCGCGCGGCCCTCCACCGCGTCCTCGTCGAGCACGAGCGTGCGCCCGATCCGGGGAGCGGCCAGCTTGCCGGCGCGGATGAGCCGGCGGACCTGCTCCGGCTCGACGCCGAGACGCTCGGCGGCCTGGTCGACGGTGAGCATGCCGATTCCCCTCATCGGCACGAACAGGTGTGTTGCACGACCTAATGCGCCAATGGGCGGGTCGCCGACGTGCGAGGCGCGCGCGAGGGACGACGGGTTCGCCATGCGGGAGCCGGCGCGCAGCACGGATCGCCGCCGCGACGAGCACGTCGTCCACAGGTCCCGCCGGCGGGGGCTGCCAGGGATCTCCGTCCCGTCCGCGGGACCTGACGGTCTGCCGCCCGCCGCGCCGAGGCCCTAGCGTCCGAGTGGACGTCGTCCAGGCCACGGAGGAGAAGGCATGCGCGCGGTGCAGTACCGGACCATCGGCAGCGAGCCCGAAGTGGTCGAGCTCCCGACGCCGGAACCGGGTCCGGGGCAGGTCCGGCTGCGCGTCACCGCCGCGGGGCTGTGCCACTCGGACGCCTTCGTGATGAGCCTGCCGGCCGAGCAGTTCGTCTACGGGCTGCCGCTGACGCTCGGGCACGAGGGCGCCGGCGTGGTCGACGCCCTCGGCGAGGGTGCGACCGGCGTCGAGGTGGGCGAGCCGGTGGCCGTCTACGGGGCGTGGGGGTGCGGGCTCTGCCACGCCTGCGCGCGCGGCGCGGAGAACTACTGCCCGCGGGCGGCCGAGCTCGGGATCCAGCCGCCGGGGCTGGGCTCCCCCGGCGCGCTGGCCGAGTACATGATCGTCGACGACGTCCGGCACCTGGTCCCGCTGGGCGACCTCGACCCGGTGGCCACCGTGTCGCTCACCGATGCCGGGCTGACGCCGTACCACGCGATCGTCTCGTCGCTGGGTGCGCTGCCCGCCGGGAGCACCGCGGTGGTGATCGGGGCGGGCGGGCTCGGGCACGTGGGCATCCAGATCCTGCGGGCGATCACCGGCGCCACCGTGGTCGCGCTGGACATCAGCGATCAGAAGCTGGAGCTGGCCCGCGAGGTCGGCGCGCACCACGTGCTGCGGTCCGACGCTTCCGCCGTCGCGGAGATCCGGGCGCTGACCCGCGGGGTGGGTGCGCAGGTGGTGTTCGACATGGTGGGGGCGCCGCCGACGCTGGAGATCGCGCGGAAGTCGGTCGCGTTGGACGGGGTGATCCAGATCGTCGGGATCGGCGGCGGGCTGCTGCCGACCGGCTTCTTCTCGACGCCGATGGGTGCGTCGGTGCGGGCGCCGTACTGGGGAACGCGGTCGGAGCTGATCGAGGTGCTCGACCTGGCCCGGGCAGGAGCGATCCACGTGGAGGTGGAGCGGTACACGCTCGACCAGGCGCCTTCCGCCTATCGGAAGCTGCACGAGGGCACGATCCGCGGTCGCGCCGTCGTCGTCCCCGGGGAGTGACCTTTCCGGCTGCCCGGTCAGCCGGTGGTGACCGCGCCGGAGTTGGGGACCAGCTCGACCCAGGTGGTCCCGGGCGCCAGGGTGACGGGGTCGCCGTCGGCGTCGGTCAGCTCCACCCGGTCCCCGACGCCCGGCTTGGACCAGGTTGCCTCGACCGTGTGCCCGCCGGAGGCGACGAGGGCCGGCCCGCCGCCGGTCAGAACCGTCTCCGGAACGGGGTTGCTGGCCGGGTCCCGGGCCTCGGTCTGCACGACGTCGACGCGCAGGACGACGACGTTCGCGGCGCCAATCCGCGCGCCGTCCGCCTGGACCGCCGGAGTGCTCCCCTCGGCGCGCAGCCAGCGACCGTCGGCGGGGCTCCACGTCCACCGGGGAGTGCTGATCCCCGACAGTTCGAGGTCGAGCGTGGTCGTCGGCTGCCCCGCGGCGACGGCGGTGGGCTGCTCCCCCGTTGCCGTGTGGTCGAACTGTTGGCCGGGTGCGGTGCGGTGGTCGGCGTCGGCCTGGTCGAGGAGGGTCTGCGGCGTCGCGTGGACGTTGTGCGGTGCTGAGCGGGCCGTCGTCCGGAAGAAGCCGTCGGCCCCGGAGTCCTGGCGGAGCACCTGCAGCCCGGCAGCTTCGGCGGCGGCGATGTAGTCCGGCACGCCGCCGGAGAAAGCGAGGAGACCGCCGAGCGGTGCGGCGATCGCCGCGTCCATCGGCCGGATCGACCGCACGGGACCGATCTCGGGCGGCAGCGTGGAGTGGTAGACGGCGACGAACCGGGTGATGCCGCCCTCGACGACCTGCTCCCACACCACGTCGGCGGCGTTGAGACCGGTCTGCGGGCGGGCGGCGGCGGAGTTCTCGATCTTCACGGCGAGCGCCGGGCGGTCCGGGACGACGCCTGCAGGGACGCCGGTCAGCGGCCAGGTGGGTCCCGACGGCGACGTGCCGGCGAGCACCGAGTCGAGGAACGGCAGGGCCGCCACGTGCGGCTTGACCGCCGGCCACACAACGACGCCAGCGACCACGAACATCGCGAGTAGGAGGAGCCGGCCGCGGCGCGGCCCGGGGCGGCGACGACCTCGCGCCGTCTTCTTCTTCGCCGGCGTCGATCGCTGACCGGCGCCCTTCCTGGGCCGGGGAGGCGTCGCGGCCCCGCGGCCGGTCGTCGACCGGGAGCGGGACCGTGGTGGGGTGGTCCTGGGCACGGGGAGCTTTCTGACTCGGCGACGCCTTGCCTTCTCTTCATCGGCACGGTGGGCCGGACCCACGACCGAGCCCGCACACAGGCGTGAGGCTTCCCGGGGCCGACCGAGCCGTCCGGGGAGGCGTGCACGCCTGACGCGAAGGCCATCGTGGGGAGGCGTGTCCGCTGCCCGTGACCTCATCACCGTGGGCAGCCGGCTCTCCTCAAGGCTGGGGCAATCGGAAGGAGCATCGCGGACCGGGCGCGGCGGCAAGGCGCCGGTCGAGGGTCCACAGCGGCGCGTCGAGTGCTTCGGCCAACGCAACGTAGGCGGCGTCGTACGCGGTGACCCCGGGGTGCAGTTCCCAGACACGGTCGGCCACAGGCTCGAACGGGAAGCTGGTCACCGACAGCTGGACGAGGTCGCGGTGAGCCAGCGCGCCCACGTCCGCGCCGAGCCGGCCGGCGAGGACGGCTCGCCGGAGGACGTTCGACACCTCGACGAAGAGGTGGTGCGGTGCCGCGAGGTCCTCGTTCCGCAGCCCTCCGCGCGCCCACGAACCCTCCCGTCCGCCGTCGACCAGCGCGGCAACGACGGCGGATGCGTCGACCACGATGGTCACCTGCGATCGACGTCGCGCAGCTCGAGGATCGCATCACCGGACAGCCGGCTGCCGGTGGCGAGGACACGGTGCTCAACGCGGTCCCACAGGGCGTCCGGGCTGGGCCGCCGCGCGAGGGCCACCAGCTGCCCACGCAGGTACTCCTGCAGAGACTGGCCGGCTCGGGCCGCTCGCGCCGCCAACTCATCCCTGGCGTCATCAGGGACATCTCGGATGGTCATGGACACCGGCATGCATGCAATCTAGCAGCGCCAGCAGTGCAATGGCACTGTAAGGGTCCAGCCCTCCGCAGAGGTGGTACTACAGCAACCGTCAGCAGAGCGGGAAGTTCTGCTTGGCGTATCGGCCGGCCGAGCGCATCGCGACGACGTTCACCGTCGCTCCCACACCCCCACCGACGACCGGCACCCATCGGCCGAGGTTGATGACCCCCTTGGTGCCGAACTTGGTGAGGAGTCGGAACCCAACCTTCCTGTTGATCTCCGTCAACACCCGGCCAGGAAGCTTCTTCAACACCGCCATGGCGGCCTTGGTGCCGAGCGTGGCGCCGAATTCGGCGGCGAGCGCGGCTCCGCCGGCGCCCAGCAGCGAGAGCATGATGACGCTGCGGACCTCGTCGGAGGCGACGTCGTAGCCACGGAGATGCGCCACCGCGGCAACGCAGCGCGCCGACAGGGCATAGAAGACGGCGACGTCCGTGGGAACGGTGATCGGCAGGGTGACGGCTCCACCCAGTCCGGTGGCGAAACCGGAGGCGCCCACGAGGCGGGTGTGCGTGGCGATGAGCCGCTCGATGGCCTTGTCCACGTCACCGTGCTGCGCCAAGTGCTCCTCGGCGATCGTCTCGGCGCTCTTGTAGCGCCCGAACCCCTCGACACCGCGCGACAAGACTGCGCTCACAAAGCGCTCGACTCGGGCGCCCTCCTGAGCGCGCTCCTCCTCAGTCCCCTCGGTCAGCCACTCGGCATCCGGCCGGTCGATCTGTTCCTGCGTCATTGCTCCCCCATGGATTCGTTCGGCTTCCCACATCTTGCGGACCTCGACTGCGTTCTCGATCAACGGCCGGGTGTCGCCCAGGTGCAAGTGACGCGGTGGCGAGTTGTTGCTCCCGGTGCGGATGAGTTCGGTCGCCGCGCCGTCGCCCAGTCCCGTCCGGCGACACGAGCTGCGAGAGCTACGGAGCGGCGCCGATCGTCAGCGCGACCGGCTCACGGGAAGATGGCCCGCTCCCGGAGCTGCTCCTGGGCATACGGCGCCAGTGGGACGTGGTCGAGCAGCTCCGCAACGTCGAACCAGGCCACGCCACTCGCGGTACGCGCCGCCACGATGGCCTCTGCGTCACCACGGTCGATGTCCGCGACCCGTGCGATCACGTCGGCAGGGGCGGTGTTGACGTCGATCAACCCGCCGTCGTCGTAGCCCCGCCCGAGGTCGGGCCGCCCGATTCCCAGCTCCCGCTGCAGACCGGGTTCGCGTGAGATGAGCTGGCGGGTCTCCTCCCGGCGGGCCCGCGCGCCGAGTGCGCGCGCGACGGCGGGGTCGTCGTCGACCGGCGTCGGTCTAGGGCCGCTGTAGACCGCGAGGCGTAGCGGACGCAGCTGGATGCACGCCAGGACGACCACGAGCACCACACTCAGCCCACCGATTGTGCTGAGCGTCTCGTTGCCAGAGGTGCCGTCCGGCTGCCGTGGCGGGGTGAGCGCCATGAGGATCATCAGATACACACCGGCCGCGGTGTAGGCGAGCGCGCGCGTGCGCACCTCCGGCCGGCGGAGGCGGCTGGCCGCGTGCCAGAACGGCACTGCGGCCAAGAACCCACCTGTGCAGATGGTCAGGACGAAGTACCAGCCGCCCGCTCGGAAACGCTCGGCAGAGGTCGGCGCGGGTGGTGCGTCAGCCGAGAGTTGTGGCGAGATCATGAGAGTCCTTTCGAGGCCGGCGCTGGCAGCCGGGAGCCGACCGCCGAGACCGTGCCGCCGGTCGACAGATGGTGGAAGAGCGTTCTGATTCCCCGTGGCGACCGAACGCCGTATCAGGGAGCTACGGGCCGGTCACGACGTGGCGAGCGGCGGGATGTAGCGGCGGTGGAAGCGGGCGGCCCACTGGTCTAGGCCGTCCACCGCGCTTGCGACACGGGCGAGCTCGCCGTGCCCGACGAACGCGACGTCCGTCGGCATCGCACCGCGCTCCCGCTCGACGGCCGCCACCGCTGACCGGGCGGCGGCATCGTCGTCCCGCGCGAGGACGAGGGTGAGCGCATCGTCGAAGAGTGAGTCCATCGCGCTCGCGCCGCCTCGTCGCACGCTCTCGGTGAGCAGGACGTTCCGCAGCAATTGCCGGGTGGCGGGACCGCTCAGTGCGTCGAAGGCAGTGGGTCCCATGCCGAACTGCTCGCAGAAGTTGCGGTACTTCCGGTCCTTGTCGGCGTCCGGCTTGTCCCGGCTGAAGGTGTCGACGTACTTGGTCTCGACGGCGATCAGGAGTCGCCGGCCGTCGCGCAGCCGTGCCGCGATGACGGCGTCGAAGGCGGTGCCGTCCTCCAGGTGCTCTCGGCGCTCGGGAGCCCATTCGCACTCGATGCCGTCGATGCTCCGACCGCCGACGGTCACCCGCTCGAAGCCGTCGACCTCCTGGCCCTTCATCGTCGAGAGGAGCCGGACCGCGGCATCGGGATGTGCGCGCAGATGACCGAAGACGCTGAAGCACAGCGGCATCGAGCTGAGCATGTTGGTGAACAGCCGGGTCTGCTCCAGCTGGCCGCCCTCCCGGCGGACGATCTCGACCCGCGCGGCCGCGTAGTCGGCGGCCTCGTCGCTGAGGAAGTTGCTGCGGCGATCCTCGGCCGGGAGGTAGTTGCCCAGGGGGCTGCCGTTCCGAGCGGTCCCGGGTGGAAGCGCGAGCACCTGCTCCCGGTACGCCGACTGACGGCGCCGTTCCCGGCGGGTGACCGCGTTGTCCGATGCGACGTAGGTGAGGTCCGTGACGGTCACGAGTGCCTTCCTCGGTTGAAGAGCGCGTACTCCAGCTGGTCGGGCCGGACCACGTCGTGCGCGTCGTCCTCGCTGAGCTCCTTCGCCCACTGCGCCAGCAGGTTGCAGTAAGCGGCGTACTCGTCGGCTGACCAGACGTACCTGCCGGTCAGCCCGCCCCACCCGCAGTCCTTCCGGAGTGCCTTGGCCACGAGCGAGTCGAGGATCAAACAGGGGTGCTCCGTACTTCCGCCACCGGCGAAGTACAGGAACTTGGTGAAGAACGGCGGCCCCAGGTACGTGACGGCGTTCCGGCTCGGCCGCATAAGACGGAAGGCCGTCCGGGGATCCGTGCGGCTGACCTCGGCCGCCCGTCGCAGGACCTCGGACAGCTCGTCCTGGTCCTTGAGGACTGCCCTGAGACGGGCGCGGTTCAGGCGGTGCCTGCGGCCGGTCCCCCAGGCGAGGCTGGCCCAGAGCAGTCGGCGGGCGTCCTTCGCGGACTCAGCTGCTCGCCCGCCGAGCCGGAAGAGCCCAGCCCGTGTGAGACGCCCGTCGACGGCCGTGAACACCTCGTCGGCGCACGGCGTGTCATCGAGGGCCGCCACCCACCAGCCCTCGTTCACGGGGACGCCGAGGTCGACGACGTCCTTCACCGGTCGGGCCCGCGCGTCTGCTGCCAGCCAATCCGGGAGGGGCAACGTCATGGTCGAGTTGGTCACGTGGTCTCTCCGCTTCCCGCGGTCAGCCGGCGGGCGACTGCTTCGCCGCCGACACGTCGGATGAGTTCCAGGTCGCCGCAGACGACGAGCAGGTCGCGGGCGCGGGACAGGGCCACGTACAGCATTTCCTTCGCCCGCGCCTCGTCCCGGAAGCCGTTGACGGCGAGGACCACGGCCGGCCGCTCCAGCCCCTTGAAGCCGAGCACGTGCCCGTAGAAGACGTCGTCGTCGTGCCAGTAGGTGGCCCAGTAGGCGTCCTGCCCCTCGGCCTGGCGTTCGACCTGCACCGGGTGGCGCCGGTGGGTGGTCAGGAGCGCGACCGACTCGGGCGGCCACCCGTGGTCCAGCAGTTCATCCGCGATGTCGTCGGCCGCGCCGACGGCGTCCTCCGTGGCGCATTGGACGAACCGCACCGGCACACCCGACGAGCCACGGATCTTCATCTGCTCGGGCGCCAAGCTGGAGAACGTGCCGGCTATCTGCTTGGTGTTGCGCAGGTTCTCGTTGAGCGGGATGGGCATCAGGGCGACCGTCGGCCGACCCTGCCGCGCGAAGATCCGCTGCCCCTCGTCGGAGAAGACGTAGAGCGATCCCGTGTCGGGGTCGCGCAGCGCCGCCAGGACGGCGTCCCACCAGCTCTGGGCGAAGTCCTGGCCCTCGTCGACGACGATCGCATCGAAGCGTTCACCCTCCGGGAGCTGCGCCGCGAGCGACACCATCGTCGCGGGCAGGAACTCCTCCCAGTAGCCGCTGTCGTCGTCCGAGCCGGGCTCCACCCCCCAGCCGATGCCGAGGTTGTGGAAGGTGTCGACGTAGGCCGGTCGCTGCCGCTTCGGCAACGTCTCGACGCGGCGCCTGAGGAACTCGGCCAGGCCCCGCGAGTAGCACATGACGGCGACCCGCTGACCGTCCGCGGCGAGGCGTCGGGCCTTCTCGACGGCCAGCCAGGTCTTCCCCGAGCCGGCGCTGCCCCGGATCTCCACCCGGGAGAACGACGCCAGCAGGTCGAGGACCTTCGCCTGGTCCCGGGTGAGCAGGTCGCAGGCGGCTTCGCGCTCGGCGAGCTGGGCGAGCAGGTGCTGCTGCGGGATGAGGGTGCCGGCCAGGCAGTCGACGAGCGCCTCGACGTCCTCGGCGGTCGGCGGGTCGGGCTCGTCGCGGACCTTCTCGAGCGCGGCCCTGATCCGGGCGGCGGCGTGCGGGACGTCGGTCGTGTCGATCGCCATCCAGCGGGCGAGGCCGGGCGCCATGAAATCCGGTGCCAGCGTGGTGGCCGGCAGCGCCACCAGGTGCGCCGTTCGCGGCCGGCCTGCGGACCAGCGCGGGTGATCGGCGAGGTAGCCGCACAGCAGGTACTTGCAGGCGACGGCCTGGTCGACCGGGTGGATCACGTGGTCGGTGCCGTCCCCGCCCTGCCGCCACTCCCCCCGCTGCAGCGTCACGCTGCCGCCCTTGACCTCGACGACGGCGACGCCCACGCCCGGCCAGGCGACGACGACGTCGGCCTCGCGGTCCCGCTGCCCGTCGCTCAGCCGGACGTTGCAGAAGACGGCGGCGTCGTCGGGCAGCTGGTCGCGCAGCGTCCGGACGAACAACTCCTCGGAGGCGTGGGCGAACTGCGGGTCGTCGGGGAACAGCCGGGCGGTCACGCGCGCGCCCCGGTCACCGAGAGCGCCTCCAAGAACACCGCCTCGCTGATCACCCGGACGCCGAGCGCCCGCGCCTTGCTGGCCTTGCCCGACTGCGAGTACGGGTCGGCGCAGACGAGGACGCCGGTCTGCTTCGACACCGAGGACATCGGCCGCAGGCCGGCGTCCCGGGCGGCCTGCTCGAGCTCGTCGCGGGTGCGGCTCATCGCGCCGGTGAAGACGACCCGGTCGCCGGGCGCGAAGACCTCGGCCCGCCGGGGCAGCGAGACCTGAGCGCCGCTGCGGACGACCGACAGCGCCAGGTCGACGTCCTTGCTCCGCATGCCGAGCAGCGCCGCGACGCGCTCGATATCGGTCCGCTCCCCGTCGGTGACCACGCCGTCCGAGTAGGCGGCGGTGGCCAGCGCTTCGAGGTAGATGCGGTGCGCGGCCGTGACGTGGTCGGGCCCGCAGCCCAGTTCGCCGGCCAGCGAGACCAACTGGTCGGCCTCGGCGACGCTGACCAGCCGGTCCTCCAGCACCCGGTCGAGCACGGTCAGGTACGGCGCCATGCTGGGCGGGGCGTCGTCCAGCGCCGGCAGCGCGGCGACGAGGCGGGAGAGGTAGCCGTCCCGCTCGCGGACGGCGGCGGTCGCGGCCTCGCGGGGCAGCGTCCGGCACGGCGGGCAGGTGCTGCCGTCGACGTCCGCGCTCGCGGCGGCGACCAGGTCGGTCCAGCCACCGTCGAGCGCCTCGAAGCCGCGGTAGCTGCCGTCGTCGGCGAAGTCGACGCGGACCCCGGCGCCGGCCAGCGACCC
The DNA here is from genome assembly GCF_054050895.1 of Blastococcus sp. SYSU DS0669. Classification (NCBI taxonomy): domain Bacteria; kingdom Bacillati; phylum Actinomycetota; class Actinomycetes; order Geodermatophilales; family Geodermatophilaceae; genus Blastococcus; species Blastococcus sp. SYSU DS0669. The sequence goes on from NZ_JBJHAE010000009.1 coordinate 120,753, forward strand.
GCCGCCGAGGTCGGAGGCGAGCATGGCCAGCATGAGTTCGGCGGTGGCGCGGGCGTCGTGCAGCGCGGCGTGGCCGTGCACCAGCGGGATGTCGAGGAAGCCGCACAGCGCCTGGAGCGACCGGGTGCCCGAGCCGAAGAACAGCGGCGCCAGGCGCATCGTGCACAGAGTCGGCGATAGCCCGGTCGGCTGACCGGCGCGGCCGAACTCGCGGGCGAGGAAGCGCAGGTCGAACAGCGCGTTGTGGGCGACGAGCACCCGCCCGGCGAGCAGTGAGCGCAGGTGCGCCGCGACGTCGGCGAAGGCCGGTGCGTCGACGACGTCGCCGGCGCTGATGCCGTGCAGCGCGGTCGGGCCGACGTCCCGGCCAGGGTTCACCAGGGTCTCGAACTCGGCCTCGACCTCACCGCGGTCGTCGAGCATGACGACGCCGATCTCCACGACCCGGTCGGTCCTCGGCGACAGGCCGGTGGTCTCCACGTCGACGACGGCAACGGTCACGACGGCTCCTTCGGGCTCGCGGCCGGACGTCGACCGAGGGGTACGAACGCGCGGACCATGACACGGCGGGAGGACAGAACCGCGGGTTTCGGGCCGAACCGGTCCGCTCCTGCCACACCAGCCCCAGGGCACCCGCAGGCGGTCCGCGTGGGTCGTCTGCACCTCCTGTCGCAGGGCGATTGGTATCAAGCGCGGTATCATCTGCCGCATGGCCATGACCCTTCGCCTCGACGAGCAGGAGACCGACGCGCTGCGCCGCCGGGCGCAGCTCGAGGGGCGTTCCATGCAGGAGGTCGCCCGGCAGGCGGTGCGCGACTACATCGAGCGGACCAGCAAGCGGGAGCTGCTGGACCGGGTGCTGGACGAGGAGCTGCCCCGGTACGCCGAAGCCCTCGATCGCCTCGGCCAGTGATCCACCTCGACCTGGACGACCTGTTGCACGTGGCGGCCCGCACGCTGGGTGAGGTGCAGGTGCGGGACGCCGGGTTGCTGGAGTCCGCGCTGGCCCGGCCGCGGGCGACAGCCTTCGGCGGGGACGCCTACCCGTCGATCTACGGGAAGGCGGCGGCACTCCTGCACTCCCTGGCCCGCAATCGCGCGCTGGTGGACGGCAACAAGCGCCTGGCGCTGGCGGGGACGATCGCGTTCTACGGTCTCAACGGCCTCCGGCTGACCCTCTCGAACGACGAGGCCTACGACCTGGTGATCGCGGTCTCAGCCGGCGACCTCGACGAAGTCCAGCCGATCGCCGCGCGCCTGGCCGCGGGCACCCAGCCTTGGGCCTGACGCTCGGCTCCTCGGCTGCGGGTAGCGCACCGATCAGCCCGCCGACTGGTGATAGCGACGGAGCAGGTCGGCCGGTATCCGGCCGCGGTCGCTGACGTCGATGCCCTGCGTCCGGGCCCAGGCCCGGATCTCGGCGGGCGACGCGGGCCGGGCCGGTACCGGCCGGCCGGGAGTGAACGAGCCCTCGACCGTCTCGGTCGCGCGCGCCGCCCCCAGCTCGGCGAGGCAGGCGCCGAGCCAGCGGTAGGTCCACTCCTGCGCCAGCGGCCGGGTCTCGCAGAAGACGACCGGCACGGAGGGGAAGCGGGCCTGCGCCTCGGCCAGCGCTTCGGCGACCCGGGCGCCGGGGTTGTGCGGCAGCTTGAACAGCCGGCTGTAGCGGTCCTCCACCACGACGGCGGCGCGCGGCAGCGCCGTCAGCTCGGCGAGGGCGTAGGTGAGCTTCCCCGACAGCAGGCTGCCGGCGAGGTCCTCGAGGGTCTTCCGCTCGACGGCGGCGACCACGTCTCCGCCGAGCTCGACGGCGTAGTCACCGGCCGCGAGCCGCTGCCGCCGGGTGGTGGCCTGCTGGCCCCCGAACGCGTAGGGGTACTTCTCCCCGGTGTCGACCAGGATGTCGAGCACCTGGCCGTGCGCCCGAGCGGTGGGCAGGTGCACTCCGGGGCGGGCCTGCTTCGTCGTCCGGGGCGACTGCCAGAAGATCATCTCTCGGCCGCGGGCCCGGGTGATGACCAGCTGCGAGCGGTTCTCCCGTGCCCGGGCGAGCACCAGGTCGATCGCGGGACCACGGCGGGAGCAGGAGCGGACGGGGTGCCGCTCGACGATCTCCGCGTCGGCCGGCCACTCCTCGGCCCGGTGGCAGTACACCTTCGTCGCCCGCGGCCACGGCTCCTTGGCCTTGACGACGACGCCTGACGGGCCAAGCGGGATGCGCACCAGGTAGGGCAGCGTGGAGTCCGGGTCGGGGTTGCGCGCCACGAGCAGGTCCTCGACCACGGCTCCAGCCTGGCACGGCGAGATCGGTCCCTGGGCATCTCCACCGGTGAGCAGCGCGGTGCAGTGCGACGTCGGCGGACGGCGGGGATCGACCGCACGTCCCCGATGCCGTCCCAGCAGGCCTCCGGCGCCCTTGACGCCGATCACCCGTTGGCGGGGCCCCAGCCGAGCGCGGGCCCGAGGCGGGTGGCGATGTCGGTGAGGATCTGCACGTAGTCGTCGTGCTCGAAGCTGAAGGGCAGCGCGAAGACCACTTCGCGCACCTCCCGGAAGCCGGCGTGCGCGTGGAGCGCCTCGGCGATCTGCTCGGAGGTGCCGAGCAGATCGGGGGCGAACAGCAGCCGACCGGCCCCCTGCGGGACGCCGACGCGCGGCATGCGCGACTCGACGTAGGCGGCGTACCTGGCCCGCTGCTCGTCGGTGGCCGAGTCGGTGGGGATGACGACGAGGCCCTGCGAGGCGCGAGCGGACTCCCCCGCCGGCGACGCGGCGCGGAAGGCGCGGATCTGAGCGGCCTGGATCTCGGCGAAGTCGACGGAGCCCTCCTCAGCCTTCACCACGCTGCTGGTCAGGAAGTTCATGCCGTGCTCGCCGGCCCACTGCGCCGAGCGCGTGCTGGCGCCGCCGTACCAGAGGCGGTGCTGCAGTCCGGGTGAGTGCGGCTCCACCCGGTCGGACCACTCCTCGATGCCCTCGCGGCCGCGGACGGTGCCGGCCTGCTCGCCGCGGATAAACCGGAGCAGCCGCTCGACGCGCTCGTAGCTGAAGTCCTCGGCGTCGGCGGTGTCGGGGTACAGCGACTTCTTGACGTCGTCCCAGCGCATCGGCGGGCCGACGCTGACGCCGGGGTTGAGCCGCCCGCCGGAGAGGATGTCGACGGTGGCGAGGTCCTCGGCCAGCCGCAGCGGGTTCTCCCAGCCGAGCGGGATGACGGCGGTGCCGAGCTCGATGCGGCTCGTGCGCTGCGTGGCGGCGGCCAGGACGGCGATCGGCGAGGAGATGCCGTACTGCAGGTGGCGGTGCCGGACGAAGGCGCTGTCGAAACCGAGCTGCTCGCCGAGCGCGATGACCTCGAGGATGGTCTCGTGACCGGCGCGGGGATCGGCGGGGTCGAACAGGCCGATCGTCAGGAAGCCGAGCTTCTCCAGCGGGGTACCGGGGGCGGGCATGCTCGGCTCCTCAGGTCGACGTCGTCGTCCCATGGTCACAGAGGAGCGCTGGCCGATGGCTCGGTCCAGGCACCAGGCACCAGGCACCGGGCTGGCGCGGGCGTCGTCCTCGGCCCTGCGGGGCTCGGCGTCACTCGTCCCCGTCGCCGAAGGCGGAGGCGCACTGCTCGCACGACCCCTGTGCGGCGACGAACGCCTCGGGCGGGGTGGACCGGCGGCAGGTGCGGCACCAGCGGAAGGACCGCCGCCGGTGCGACGCGATGGCCTCCGCCATCTCGGCGACGAGGTCCGGCTGGTGCAGGACGTCGTCGCGGGTCAGCCGCGGCTCATCACCCAGCAGGGGGCCGGGGCGGTGCTGACCCCAGGACGTGAGCGGCCGGGCCAGGACGAACCACGGGCCCTGCACGCCGACCGCGAGCTGCGCCGGCTCGCCGCTGACGAACCACCGCACGCCGTCCTGACCGTCGGCCGCGTCCTCTCGCCGCCACCCGGTACCCAGCGCCCGGAAGAGTTCGAGGTGCTCCACGTCGAGCAGGCCGGCCAGCTCGGCCTCGTCGGCGGTGGGGTCCGACTCGCTCCCCCACGCCATATCGCAGCTGCGGCAGAGAAACGCCTCCATCTCCCCCGGCACCAGGCAGCCACCGAGCGCGACCTGCCCGCGCTCCGCCTGCTCGAAGAGGTCACCTCCCGGCAACCCGTAGACGAGCGGGACGGAGTCCTCCCGCCCGCACCCGGGGCACACCCGCCCCGCCTGCACACCGACCGATCCGCCCATGCCACTCCCTGGTCCGCGCCGTCCCCGTGACGGCAGGGCGGACCATGACAGGCGCCACCGACAGCAACCGGCCGCCCGCCCAGGCATCCGCCGCAGCGCCACCCGATCGGGCGACGGCACGTCCGCCCGGTCCCCGGGGGACCGCCTCAGCGGATCCGCCACGCCGTCATGGCGCGGCCTACGGCTGGGCGCCCCGCAGCGCGTCCCGCCACTCGATGCCGCGCGACTCGGCGGCGACGGCGTCCATCACGTCCATCACCGGCTCGACGGTGAAGGAGAAGGACGCGAAGACGGTGGTCAGGTACTGCAGGTCGGCGGGCTGGTCGGTCTCGAGAACCGCATACCCGCCGAACTCGCCGACGCGGACGACGAACTGGTGGAACGTCAGGCTCGCCGGCATCTCCCACACGGAGAAGACCTCGAGGACCCGCTTCTGTGCTGCCTCGTACTCCGCGGCCGAGCCGGCCGGCCGCTCTCGCCAGGTGACGACGTACTTCATCCGGACCTCCCCTGCGGCCCCGTGCGGAGAGCAGGGTGACGGCGGTGCACCGGCGCGGCAAGGAGGACGACGACGCCGAGGGCACGGCGGGCGACTTCTCGACGGGTCGACACAGCGCGTCGCTGTTCCGGAACTCCTGGGCGGTCGAGCGAGACGGTTCTCAGCCCCTCACGGTGACCGTCCGGTAAGACTGCCGGTCATGGAGTTCGAGGCCTTCTACCTGCCGCTGGGCGACAACCGGTTCGCGCCCACCCGGGCCACGGAGAGCCCGTGGGATCACAGCGCCCAGCACGGTGGACCGCCGTCCGCACTGCTGGCCCACCTCGCCACCGACGCCGCCCGGGCGGCAGGAACGGGTACCCGCCCGGCGCGGATCAGCGTCGACTTCTTCGGCGCCATCCCCCGCCGCGAGCTGGCCGTCGAGGTCTCCCCCGTCCGCCCGGGACGGCGGATCGACCTGACCGAGGCGGTGATGACCGTGGAGGGCCGCACGGTCGCCGTCGCCCGCGTGTGGTCGCTCGCCGTCGGCCCCACCCCGCCGGTGGTCACCGAGCTCAGCCCGCCACCGCCCGTCCCCGACTCCTCGCCGCAGGTCCTGTTCGGCCTGCCCGACTGGGGCTTCGGGCAGGCCATCGACTGGCGCTACACCGCCGGGTCCCCGGAGGAGCCCGGCCCGGCCGACGTCTGGACCCGGGTGCGCGTCCCCCTGGTCGCCGACCGACCGCTCACCGGCCTCGACCGCGCGCTCATCGCCGCCGACGCCGCCAACGGCATCTCCGTGGAGCTGCCCATCGACAGCTGGTGGTCCATCCCGCCGGGCATGACCACGCACCTGACCCGCGAGCCGGACGGCGAGTGGGTGCACCTGGCCTGCCGCACGCAGATCGCCGCCGACGGCATCGGGCTGTGCCACGGCGAGCTGTCGGACGAGCGCGGTTCGATCGGTGAGGTCGCCCAGCCGCTGCTCGTGCAGGCCCGCTGACGCAGCCGGCGTCGCCCGTACGCGCTCGACCGCCGTCGGCCAGGATGCCTGCGTGACCTCGCGCATGCACCGCTCCCACCGCGTGGCCGGCGCGCTCGTCGGCTCCGCCGTCGGCGACGCCCTCGGCGCCCCCTTCGAGTTCGGACCGCCGGGGCAGTTCTCCGCCCGCTTCCCTGTGCCGGCGCGCGGATCGAAGACGGAGATGTGCGGTGGTGGGTCGCTAGGCTGGGAGCCGGGTGAGTTCACCGACGACACCCAGATGGCGCTGCTCGTGGCGACGTCGCTGGTGGAGCGCGGCGGCCTCGAGGAGGCCGACGTCTTCGACCGGTTCCGGGCGTGGGCGGCGGCCGGGCCGCCCGACATCGGCAACCAGACCCGCGCCGTCCTCGGCTCCGACCGACCCTGGGACGTCGCCGCGGCCGAGCACTTCGCCCGCTCCGGGCACGCGGCCGGCAACGGCTCACTGATGCGGACGACGCCCGCGGCCATCCGGTTCTCCCGGGACGGGCGCGAGGCGACGATGGACGCCGCCCGGCGGATCTCGGCACTGACCCACGGCGACCCGTCGGCGGGCGAGGGCTGCGCGATCTTCCACGAGCTGGTGCGGGTGGCGCTGGACGGGGGCGACCCGCTGGTGGCGATCCCGGCGGCGCTGGAGGCGGTGCTGCCCGGACACCGGGAGCGGTGGGCGGCGGTGCTGGCCTCGGTCTGGACGCCTGACCAGGCCACCGAGTCCAACGGCGCGGTGTGGCCGACGCTCGGGCAGGCGGTGTGGGCGCTGCGGAACGGCCGCGACTTCGCCGAGGTGCTGCGGCTGGTCATCGACCTCGGTGGCGACACCGACACGGTGGCCGCCGTCGCCGGCGGGCTGGCGGGTGCGGTGTTCGGGATGGGCGCGATCCCGAGCCGGTGGGCGTCGGCGGTGCACGGGCGGGTGCCCGGCTTCGGCGATCGCGTCTGGGGGCTGGCCGACCTGCAGCAGCTCGCCGCAGCGCTCGACGGCGGGGTTCAGCAGAACTACGACCCGGGCGTGATCCCGCGGATCGGCCCGACAGAGGTGCTGCCCGGCATCTGGGCCGGCAACCTCGACGGCGCCCGGTACAGCGACGAGGACTTCGCCGTCATCTCCCTGTGCCGGCTCGGTGAGCCGTTCCCGCACCCGGTGCACCGCATGGCCTACATCGCCGACAACGAATACAACGCCGATCTCGACGTCATGCTCGCCGACGTACTCGACGACATGGCCGCACTCCAGGCGGAGGGACATCGCCTGTTGGTGCACTGCCACGGCGGCGCGTCACGCACCGGGCTCGTGCTGCGCGGCTGGCTGGTGCGCGAGAAGGGGATGTCGGTCGAGGAGGCAACGGCGCACGTCGCCGAGCGCTGGCCGCACCTCGGCCTCTGGAACGCCAGCTTCACCGCCGCGCTGGAACGGCTCGCCGCCCGGATGCGGTGACATCGCACCCCAGTGCCACCACTGAAGTGCTTTCCGGAGCCCAGAGGCGCACGTGCACTGCCGACTAGTTGGCGTTAAGACCGAAGCGTCGGGTGAGCAGCTTGAACTTCCAGTACGACTCGATCTGCTCGATGGTGTCGTCGGGGGTGTTGCCGTCGACGACTTCCAGCACGGACACCTGGTAGTGGCGGCGGCCGTGGCGGGCTACGGCCTTGAGGCGGACGTCGCCGCCGTCACCGCCGTTGGCGTACTCGAGCCAGCGGCCGAGCAGGCTGTCGGCACCCTTCGCCGAGCCGACGTACTGCTGTCCGGACTCGACGTCGACCAGCAGGTACACGCCCTTCACCGCCCGCAGCACCTGCTGCCAGCCGTGAGGAAGGGTGGGGATATCGTCGACCGGCCGGACGAACTCGCGGAACCCAGGGAAACGGGGTTCGTACTGCTCGGCGATCTCGAGGACCGGCTTGGGCTGGTTCGCGGCTCGCTGGACCCAGCTCCGAGTGCCGGCGCCCCAGTCGATGACGACCTTGTCGGTGTAGTCGCCGAGTTGCTCGAGCAGCCGCAGGTCGTAGCCGTGGTATCCGGACACGTCGCCGGCTGTCAGGACGTCGACGGTGCCGGCTGGGCAGGGGGTGATGCCGGCGACCTTGTAGAGGCCGACGAACACGGTCTTCCGGGCCTCGGTCACGATGAAGCTGGCAACCAGGTCGCCCACGTCGAACACGATGCGCTGCTGGACGCTCTGGTACTGCTCGAACGCGGATCTGTCGTTTCGCCAGGCCTCGTAGAGCCGGCCGGGCTTCAGCCGGTTGTCCCGGTGCCGGACCAGGCGAACCTGCGCCGGGTCGACACCCTCGAGAGACAGCAGGTCGTTGAACGTCAGCATCCACATCCCCCGGCTGAGCTCAGCGGGTCTCGTCGTCCCGCGGCGGAACGGCCGGGACTCCGGGACGCCGGCGGGAGAAGCCGGGGTCGAACCGCTGGATCATGTCCAGCTCGCCGGTGTCGGGGGCGGCGTGCTTGCCGGACAGGGGCATCTTGAACTCGGCGGTCTCATCGGTGAAGTGCTTGGCCATGGCCCCACGCTACGAAGCGGAACCGGTCCGGCGCGGTAGGCGCGAAAGGCGTTCCGCACGGCAGGGACAAGAGGGGCGCGTGTGTCGACTTGTCGACTTCTCGCCGTGTCGCCGTGTCGGCCTACCGGACGCTGCACGACCGCGAGATTCGAAGCCGCGCCGTCGCCGTCCCCCGGCAGCTGATCGCCCGGTGCCTCCGGTAGCGGGTCAGTTCGGCACGAACCGAGCCCCACGCTCCCCAGCGCACCCCCGTGTCGCACGAGATCGCGGCGGTTCCTTAACAGCACCGCCGCCGCGTTTAGCCTCCGACGGTGCCTGTACCTCTTTTTGCGGTCGCTGCCCTTGTCTCCTTCGGCGTCCTCGGCGCGACCGCAGCAGCCGTCGCCCTATGGCCCGCAGCCAGCAAGAAGTCGTTCCTGATCATGGGGCCACGCCTCAGCGGCAAGACCACGCTCTCGGAATTCCTGGCTCACGGAGTTGTCCCCAAGGAGTACGTCGCCACCGGCGGAACCCGGAGTGTCGAACCGACGTCGGACATCGGTCTCGGTCAGTTGAAGCTCAAGATCGAGAAACTCTGGGATCCGGGCGGCGAGCCGGAGGCCATTCGCGCATGGCACGACAAGGCCAAGGTCGCGGACGTCTTGGTGTACCTGATCAGTTACGCCGAAGCTGCGAATGAGGAGTATGTGGCTCGAGTACGTCGAGACACCCGACAACTGCGCGACTGGCGGCGCCAGGACGAGCTGAAGGAAGGGTGTCGCACGGTTCTCGTGGCGACGCACATGGATCAGCACGAGCTGTTCCGTGGAGAGATGGGCCCGGAACGAGCAGCTGACCCCGAACACGTTGCGCGCACGGTTCCGGCGATCCAGGCCGCCACGGAGGAGATGGGCCCTACCTGCACACTGATCGCTGGCTCGTTGGCCGACGAAGCCGGGTGCGCAGACATCGCCTTTCGCCTCCTGAACGCACTGGAAGCTGAGCCCTCATGACAAGCCTTGAGGGAGCCTGGGTCCAGGCGGCCGACGAAGGCGCCGCTCTTTTCCTTCTCAACGGCAACACCCTCGCCGTCGATGAGGACGCCGAGCGCCAGGAACTGGTCCGGAGGGTCTCATCCGTCACGGCGGACGGGCGCCGATTCACCTGGTCCGATGGCACGTCCGTGTGCGTGCTCAACGCCCCCGACGGGACCTATGACGTCGTCCTGGAAGCACCCCGAGCGGATTACGAGGACTCGAGCGGCCGGCGAGTACTGGCCACTCTGCTGCTCGGCTCGGTATCGGCTGCGGAGGCGGAAGACCGGCTCACAGCCTTACGCAAGAAGATCGCCGAGCACGGAGTCGCGCTCGTCGCACCACCCACCGACATCGGCGTGCACCTGCGAGGCCTTGTCGCCGCAGGACGGCCAGGGTGCCTTCCGCTTCACGAAACCCGGCGCCTCAGCAGGAGGGTCTAGCGATGTTCACGCCACGAGACAGCGCACGACGGCTGGTCATCGTCCTGACCCAGGCGGGGCTGGACCGTTGCAGCTACGGCGACGACGGCGCCGACCTCCTGCGCTCCCCTGGCGTGTGGCTGGTACCGGACTCCGCCGCGCAAGAGCAGCCGAACGACCCGCTGATCGCAAAGCTGGACAGGGCGGGGCTGATGCTTCCCGGCAACGTCCTGGTCCAGATGCCCTACGACACAGGCGACTACGAGACCGCCGACGAGGCCCACCAGCGCGCGGCGGAGCGGAAACACCTGATCTTCACGGAACTCTGTCAGCTGCTGGGCGCGACACGCGTCCACCTGAAAGTGCTCGAAACGCAGAGCGACAAGGGAGAGGCCCGTGTCGATCTCAGCGGAAGCCGTCCTGCGGTGACGGGCAAGGGCCACATCGAGAAGAAGACGGTTGAAGCACTGGCCGCGACGATGACCTTGGACGACCGGTACGTCGGTGGCGCGGCAGACATCGAGAAGGCCCAAGCGCTCCTCGAGACGACCCGACTCACCTCGGATCCCCTCATGGGGCAACTTGTGCGCGCGCGGTCAACCGGCAACAAGCTCCGGTCCCGCAAGTACACGGTGGACTTGTCCCGCGAGTCGTCTCGTCACGTGAAGGCTGCCGCGCAGCTCAAGGTGCCAGGATTCTTGTCCGTTGATACGAGCGCCCTTCAGTTCACGACGAGCACGCTGAAGTACCACGCGACCTACGAGGTGTCGTTCTAGTAGGCGCCGGACCCGTCCTTCCACGCGTCAGCGAGAACGCGCGTAGGGACGTGGTGCGGAGGCCTGCTGCCACCGACTCCCCCTTCGGCGGTCAAGCGATGTGCGTGCTGCCGGTCGCGAGCCGTCGAGCGACGGCCTCGCCGCCGACTCGTCGGATCAAGTCCATGTCGCCGCAGACCACCAGTAGGTCGCGGGCACGTGACTGGCCCACGTACAACATCTCCCGGGCACGGGCCTCGTCCCGGAAGCCGTTGACCGCCAGGACGACGGCGGGGCGCTCAAGCCCCTTGAAGCCGAGCACGTGTCCGTAGAACAGGTCGTCGTTCTGCCAGTAGGTCGCCCAGTAGGCGTCCTGCCCCTCCGCCTGCCGCTCCGCCTGTACCGGGTGGTGGCGGTGCGTGGTCAGCAGCGCAACAGCCTCGGGCGGCCAGCCCTCTTCGAGCAGCGCGTCGGCCGCGTCGTCGGCGGCGCTGACCGCCTCGTCGGGCGAGCACTGGACGAAGCCCACCGGCACGCCCGACGAGCCCCGGATCCGCATCTGCTCCGGCGCGAGGCTGGAGAAGGTGCCGGCGATCTGCTTGGTGTTGCGCAGGTTCTCGTTGAGAGGGAAAGGCATGAGGTCGACGGTCGGCCGCCCCTGGCGCGCGAAGATGCGCTGGCCCTCGTCCGAGAAGACGTGGATGCATCCACGCTCGGGATCGCGTAGAGCCGCGACGACGGCGTCCCACCAGCTCTGCGCGAAGTCCTGCCCTCGTCGATGACGATGGCGTCGAACCGCTTCGCCTCTGGGAGCTCGCCGGCCAGCTTCACCATCTCGGCCGGCAGGAACTCCTCCCAGTAGCGGCTGTCGTCGTCGGAGCCGGCGGGCACTCCCCAGTCGATGCCGAGGTTGTGAAAGGTGCCGACGTACGCGGGCCGATGCCGCTTGGGTGGCTTCTCGACGCGGCGCATCAGGAACTCGGCGAGGCCGCGCGAGCAGCACATGAGCGCGACACGCTGGCCCTCTGCGGCGAGCCGGCGAGGCTTCTCCACGGCCAGCCACGTCTTGCCCGAGCCGGCTCCCCCACGGATCTCCACCCGGTGGTACGCGGTGAGCAGGTCGAGCACCTTGGCCTGGTCCTTGGTGAGCAGGTCGCAGGCGGCCCCCCGTTCGGCCAGTTCGGCGAGCAGGTGCTGCTGCGGGATCGCCGTCCCGGCGAGGCAGTCGACCAGTTGATCGACGTCCTCGGCGGTCGGCGGGTCCGGCTCGTCACGGACCCTCTCCAGGGCCGCCCGGATGCGTGCGGCGGCGTGCGAGACGTCGGTCTTGTCGAGCGCCATCCAGCGGGCCAGGCCGGGTGCCATGAAGTCGCCGGGCAGCGTGGTCGCGGGCACCGCCACGAGGTGGGCGGTGCGCGGTCGTCCGCCGGTCCAGCGGGGGTGCTCGGCCAGGTACTCGCAGAGCAGGTACTTGCAGGCGACCGCCTGGTCCACGGGGTGGATGACGCGGTCGACTCCGTCCTGCCGCTGCCCCCCCC